>JAILLZ010000057.1 GCA_024692885.1 Lachnospiraceae bacterium
GTAAATTCATGCTCTCACCCAGTGGTTTTTCGTCTAAAATGCCAAACTATCCTAGTTTTATAGTACTATATTATTGGTCTGCTTGTGATTTTGCAAGTAATTATCCACATTTATCCACAATATCTTGTAAAAACAAAAAACCCTCAATGAAGAGAGTTTTTGTCTTATGTCTTTTGTAAGTTTATAATTCGTTGTCTCAGTCTATCCTAAACATATTTACGTTACCGATTGCCAGCACTTTTCCCTCTTCAGTTCTGACTTTTGCCTCAACAACCGCTACGTTTTTGCCTCTTTTGATTATATTTGATTCGGCATAGATTACATCCAAATCTTTTCCGTTACCGAGGTAATCCACATAGACATTGTTGGTGACATATCTGTGACCGTCTGCTCTGGCATTTATAGCGGACGCCGCATCTATCATGGTATACATGAGTCCGCCGTGAACCATTCCGTACGGATTCTTTGAATGATCAGCAATAGTTGCTTTTACCAAGCAGTGGTCCATTGAAATCTCGCAGATTTCTATTCCGTTGTACTCCACAAACGGATTTGGCAATCTGCTCATTGAATAATCTTCAGTCATTTTTTAACCCCTCACCTTATCTAAAAATTCCTCTATAGTTATCGGCTTTGAATAATAGTAGCCCTGAAAACTGTGAACGCCATAGGTTCTAAGAATATCTCTAATTCCTGCTGTCTCGATTCCCTCCACGCAAACATTTGCGCCAAAGGCTCCCGCCATATCTGTGAAGTTATACAGCAATCGCTTTTCCTGCTCATCCTGCTCGATATTCTGAACAAAACTTCTGTCAATTTTTATTGTATCAAAGGTCAGCTTCGTGATAAGTCCCACTGATGAGTACCCCGTACCGAAATCATCAAGGGCAATCTTCACTCCACCGGTACGAAGCCTTGTAATAACATCACTCAGAAGATTCATGTCCAAGAGTCTGCATCGCTCCGTCATTTCAAGACATACATGTTCGGGTCCGATTCCCGTTTTATTTATTGCATTCCATACAGAATCAGTAAAATCCGCTTTTTCAACTTGCGTATATGACAGATTAATATTTATCTTGAAATCCGGAATATACTCCATAATCTTTTTGGCATCTTCCAATGCTTTACACAGAATCCATTCTCCGAGCACAGGAAAAATAGGATCTGTTTCCAAAAATGGGATAATAGCATCCGGTGGCAGTGTTCCGTATTCATCGCTTTTCCAACGTAGTAGCGCTTCCGCACCTATAATCTTCTCAGTTTCAGCATCTACTACCGGTTGATACAGAAGGTAAAATCCTTCAAGTTCTTTAGCCACAGATTTATGTACCGCATATAACTTTTCAAGTTCCTTACGATTATCACCTGTCAACTCTCTGCCAAAAGTCACAAGATCCCCGTGTTTATTGCGTTTTGAATCCTGATATGCATAGTTCAGACAAGAAAGCACGGTACGATAATCAACGTTAAAACTATCAAGATACACTACCCCGCCATTGAGTTCCAGAATGATGTCGTTACCATCCACGTTTATTCCTTTTCGAAAATATGAGCGGAGTTTTTCATATGATTGTTCAGGTTTTTTTTCCTCCTGAACGACAGATATAACAGCAAATCGAGAACCATCCAAACGATATGTTCCCTCTCTGTTTGAAACATTCTCCATAAGATATCTTCCAAAATGCTGAAGAACCTTATTTCCCACTTCATATCCATAAATTTCATTGATGTTCGAAAACTTACTGAAACCGGCCATTCCTATCATAATGGTAGTTTTATTCTGAATATAGTTCTGTATATCCAAGAAAAATCCATTTCTGTTACGCAAACCGGTTAGCGTATCTATGTAGTTTTTATCACTGTGATTTCTGATGGTTCCACCAAAATATACAGGTTCACCGTCTTCATCCTTGATAACAATTCCTCGACATGTACAAAGATCATATCCTCCATCGGGACGTCTTGCTCTATACTGCATGTCATGGGCATTCTGTTTTCCCGAAAAGACGTCGTCAAGTCCCCTGTGATAAGCCTCTCTGTCCTCCGGGTGAATGTGTTCCTCCCAGATTAAGCCGGCATCATACATATACTCAGAAGGCAAATCAAAAGCTTTCACCAGAGCTTTAGACCATCTGGAGTAGTTATATCTCATATCACAAAGATAAACATATGTATTTTCTGCAATAATAGCATAGCTCTCAAACAGAGAGTCCAAACGTCGTTTAGCTTCTTCCGGGAATTTCTGATCCATCATAAATGCGCTCCGTTTCTTGATGTATTGCAATGAAACAATCAGATTAAACTAGTACTATTATACCACTTTTTTATAAATCAGAAAGGTTTCTGCATTTATGTTCTTCTTTTAATTATCTTTATTTTTTTAGCTTCGAAAATAACTAGTTCAACACTCCGTCATACTCATATCCGGCTTCCTCAACAGCAGCCTTCATTGCGGCCTCATCAATATCTTTAGAGTTTGTGATTGTAACCAGATTCTCCTCATGAGATGCTGTTGCACTCTCGATTCCGTCTATCGCCTCAAGTGCCTTCTTTACATGAGCCTCACAATGTGGGCACATCATTCCGTTAACCTTAATCTTCATTTCCTTATTCTCCTTTGTTCTTTCGTTTTTTGTATTTGTTATTCCGGTTTCATCAGCCTTTATTAAAGGTCCCTTGACCGGATTCTTTATCGCTTTGTCTCCTTTGCTGTCATACGGTCTTATCCAATTAAGTCTGAGCGCATTGGACACCACGCAAAAACTTGATAATCCCATGGCTGCCGCTCCAAACATCGGATTGAGTTCCCATCCAAACAAAGCCACATAACATCCTGCTGCGAGAGGTATTCCCAGGATATTATAGAAAAATGCCCAGAAAAGATTTTCATGTATGTTCCTTACGGTGCTTCTTGAAATCCTGATCGCAGCCGCAACATCTTTTATGCTGCTCTTCATTAGAACCACATCCGCTGCGTCTATTGCGACATCTGTTCCCGCGCCGATTGCTATTCCAAGGTTCGCTGAAGTAAGTGCCGGAGCATCGTTGATTCCATCTCCCACCATGGTTACGGCGCCGTGTTCCATGAGTTCTCTAATAACAGCCTCCTTACCGTCAGGCTTCACGGATGCTACCACTTCATCCACACCTGCCTCAGCAGCTATGGCTTTTGCGGTAACTTCGTTGTCACCTGTTAGCATAACCGTATGTATTCCAAGATTCTTAAGCTCTCTTATCGCTTCAGCGGAATCTTCTTTTATAACATCAGATACTCCTATTATTCCAAGAAGCTTATCTTCTTTTGCAAACAGAACCGGTGTCTTTCCCTCGATTGCCAAGCGATTTATGATTTCATCTGTCTCAAGGCTTAAGCTTCCCACTATGCCGCTGATGTACTTTGAGTTTCCTCCGCTTATCACTTTTCCGTCAAGATTGGCCTTAAGTCCATTTCCTGACAAAACTTCAAACTCAGAGGTTTCTTCAAGCGCCACATTTTTCTCTGCTGCATAGTCTGTCACGGCTTTTGAGATGGGATGCTCGCTCTTTGACTCAAGCGCATAGGCCAACTTGAGAAGTTCCTCTGCTGATACTTCATTCGTAGGACAGACATCGGTCACCTTCATCTCACCTGTCGTGATAGTTCCTGTTTTATCAAGCGCAACTATCTTCGTCTTGCCTGCCTGCTCCAAAGAAGCAGCTGTCTTGAACAGGATTCCTGTTTTAGCCGCAACACCGTTTCCGACCATAATGGCCACCGGAGTTGCCAGGCCAAGTGCACAAGGGCAGCTGATTACCAGTACCGAAACCGCTCTCGCGATGGCGTAACCCACGGTTTGCCCTGCCAAAAGCCAAGCGAAAAATGTTACAAGTGCAATTCCTATTACGGCTGGAACAAAAACTCCTGAAACTCTGTCGGCAATCTTCGCAATCGGTGCCTTTGTCGCCGCTGCATCACTTACCATTTTGATTATTGCTGAAAGTGTTGTGTCCTCTCCAACTCGCGTGGCCTCGCAAATCATATAGCCTGAAGTATTTATGGTTGCTGCAGATACTGTGTCTCCAACATTCTTTTCCACAGGCACGCTTTCACCTGTCAGCGCTGATTCATTTACAGCACTTTCGCCCTCAAGCACTACACCATCCACCGGTATGCTTTCTCCCGGTCTTACAACAAATCTGTCTCCGACTCTTACGTTCTCAACCGGAACCGTAACTTCTGCTCCATCGCGAATAATTACCGCATTCTTCGGCGAAAGATTCATGAGTCCCTTAAGGGCATCGGTGGTCTTTCCCTTGGATCTGGCTTCAAGCATTTTTCCGACAGTAATCAGCGTGAGTATCATAGCCGCAGCTTCAAAATAAAACTGGTTCATGTAATACATTACCTGATCATTGTTTCCGTCCAGGACTGCTCCCGTCATGGCAAACAATGCCACCGCACTGTATGTGTAGGATGCTGTTGAGCCCAAAGCCACCAAAGTATCCATATTTGGTGATCTGTGAAGAAGCCCTTTAAATCCGCTTATAAAAAACTTCTGGTTTATTACCATCACAAATCCCGAAAGTAAAAGCTGATACAGTCCCATGGCCACGTGATTCCCATTAAGGAATCCCGGAAGTGGCAGGTCCCAAAGCATATGCCCCATCGACACATACATTAGCGGTATCAAAATAGCTATCGAAGCTATAAGTCTCTTTTTCATTACCGGTGTTTCGGTATCCTTTAGAGAATCATCAGAAGAAACGACTCTGCTTCCACTTTCTCCTTTGATGCTCGCTCCGTAACCGGCTGCTTCGACGGCAGCTATGATATCTTCAGGGCGAGCCGTACCCTCAACTCCCATGGAGTTTGTCAAAAGACTCACTGCACAGCTGTCTACACCGTCTACAGCACTTACCGCCTTCTCAACTCTTGTCTGGCAGGCCGCACAACTCATCCCCGTTACTTTGTATTGTTCCATAATGTCTCCTATTTCATCAACTTCTGTAGCGTTGTTACAAGTTCATCGATTACTTCATCGTTTCCCTCTCTTATGTTGTCTGCAACGCAGGTTCTCATGTGGTTTGCCAAGAGCACCTTGTTAAAGCTGTTGAGTGCGCATGTTATAGCCGAAATCTGAACAAGAATATCGGTGCAGTATGCATCATTTTCAAGCATACCTTCCACACCTCTCACCTGTCCCTCAATCCTCTTTAATCTGTTCATGAGATCCTTAAACTCTTTTTCATCGCGTTCCTTGTGTTTCTCCGAGCAACAACAAGAGCATGCTTCTTCTGTCATTTCTTCTGTTTTTTCTTTATTCTTTGGCATATCTATCTCCTTTTGCCGGCTCACTATGTTTATAATAATCGGTTTGTATCATGCATCCATGGCTATTATTCAAGCATGCATTATACCCCTATAGGGTATCTGTTCAGCTGTATAATATACCCCCTCTGGGTATTTGTCAATCAGGTTTTGCGCAATTTATTTCCCATATGTATACATAACTTCTTACATTGCAACCTTATTGATAAAAATTCTCATTTCGCGACTGCCTCAATGACACAGCCTTTGTTTTATAATTAATAACGCAAATCTAATAAATATTGGGTACATTTATAAGGTACAGAAAGGACTATTTATGATTAGTTGGAGCACAGTAGGTAAGGTGGCGTGTGGATTCGCGCTTGGTACAGCAGGAGTTAAGCTTCTTTCCAGTAAGGATGCCAAGAAATGCTACACTCATTTAACAGCTGCCGCACTCAGATGCAAGGACACATGTCTTGAAACCTATACAAACATAAAGGAAAACTGCCAGGATATCGGTGCTGACGCAAATGAGCTTAATGAGCAGAGATACGCTGAAGAAAGAGCCAAAGAGATAGAGAATGCAAAGGCAGTTCTCGCAAATGCAGTCGAAGAAGCCTAAATGCATAGAACAGAAGGCTTTTTTATATCGAAAGGCAACTTATGAAATGTAAAATAATGCATGAAAACAGAGGACGTATGCGCGTACATATTCCGGTACGCCATATGTCTTCTTTTGAAGCTGACAGAATTCAATATTATCTGGCTTCGCTTCAATTCGTAAAAAAAGCAAGCGTTAATGAACGCACATCAAATGCCATTGTTTTCTATGACTCCTCTTGCAGGGATGAACTTATACGGGCATTTGCCGAGTTCAATGAAGACACCGCTGTTTCCGTGCCTTCACACACAGGAAGAGAACTGCGTATAGAATACGAAAACAGGATGTTCTTCCACATAGCGGACAGATTTCTTCAGAGTTTTATTGTTCCGCTTCGCATAAGAAGATTAATCGTGACGCTCAAAGCAGTGCCTTATATTCTCAACGGTTTAAAGTGTCTCTTATCCGGAAAACTTGAGGTATCTGTTCTCGATGCCACAAGCATTGCGGTTTCTTTACTTAGAAGAGACTACACGACTGTCGGGAATGTTATGTTCCTGCTTAAAATGGGCGAGATGATGGAGGACTGGACACACAAGAAGTCCGTCGATGACCTGGCCCGAGCCATGTCCCTAAATATAGACAAGGTATGGATGCTTGCATCCGACGGTCAGGAGGTTTTAGCCAACATCTCAGATATAAACGAGAAAGACAAGATTGTAGTAAGGACAGGAAACATGATTCCGCTTGATGGAATCGTTTTAAGCGGTGATGCCTCGGTAAATCAGGCAACTATGACAGGCGAATCAGAACCTGTACATAAAACAGAAGGCTCCCTTGTTTATGCCGGAACCGTAATAGATGAAGGCGAGCTTGTCATATCTGTAGAAAAAGCCCAGGGACAAGGTCGATACGACCGAATCGTATCTATGATAGAAGAATCCGAAAAGCTCAAATCCGAATCGGAGGCAAAAGCCGCGCATCTGGCTGACCGACTTGTTCCATATACTTTGGGAGCCACATTCCTCACCTGGCTGTTGACCGGAAACACAACAAAAGCGACCTCAATCCTTATGGTAGATTTCTGTTGTGCTCTGAAGCTTGCCATGCCAATTTCCGTTCTATCAGCAATGCGTGAAGCGGGAGATCACAAGATTTCCGTTAAGGGCGGTAAATTCATGGAGGCAGTCGCAGAGGCCAATACCATCGTTTTTGATAAAACCGGAACTCTTACTCATGCCACTCCAAGTGTCGCAAAGGTTGTAGTTTTCGGTGACAACGATGAAGATGAAATGCTTCGCCTGGCAGCATGTCTTGAAGAGCATTACCCTCACTCAATCGCAAATGCTGTCGTAAAAGCTGCAGAGAATAAAGGTCTCACGCATGAAGAAAAACATACCAGAGCTGCCTATATAGTTGCTCATGGTATTTCAAGCACGATTGATGGCAAAAAGGTTTGCATTGGAAGTCATCATTACATATTTGAGGACGAAAAATGCACTGTTCCAAGTGGATTTACCGATACATTTGACTCTCTTCCACCTGAGTATTCGCACCTTTACATGGCTATAGGTGAGGAGCTCGCTGCGGTTATTCTTATCGAAGATCCATTAAGGGAAGAGGCCCCATCGGTAATAAAGAAACTAAAAGACGTCGGCTTTGAAAACATTGTTATGATGACCGGTGACAGTCACAGAACAGCTAAGTCTGTTGCCAGAAAAACCGGTGTCACTCAGTACTTCTCCGAAGTTCTTCCTGAAGATAAGGCTGAGTTTATAAGAAAAGAACATGAAGCCGGAAATAAAGTTATCATGATTGGTGATGGTATAAACGACTCTCCCGCACTTTCCGAGGCGGATGCGGGAATTGCGGTAAGCACCGGCGCTTCTATAGCAAGGGAGATTGCCGATATAACAATTTCTTCGGATGATCTTGGTGCTCTTTTGACATTGAGATCCTTAAGCACCAATTTGATGAACAGAATTAATCTAAACTACAATAGTATAATTGGTTTTAATTCATTCCTGATAATCATGGGAATACTTGGATTCTTCACACCTACTACTTCTGCATTTCTTCACAATGCATCGACAATAGCTATAAGTATGAAGAGTATGACAAATCTTCTGGATGAATAAATAAAAATCGGGTACTCACCGCAAAGTTAACTATTGCTAACTCGAGTACGTTGCGCTACAATTGCGTTAGCGATAACTAATCTTTAATGGTCAGCATTTTTTTGTTTACTAAGAGAGTTACCCGATTTGTTATTTTCGGAAGGTTTACTATGAACAGTGATTATATCATATCCCTCCTGCAGGAAAATGGATTCAGAATTACAAAACAAAGAAAACTGATTATAAATACCATTCTTTGCAGCGATGGTGCGTCCTGCAAGGAGATTTATCAAAATGTCGTTTCACAGGATAAATCTGTCGGAACCGCTACCGTCTATAGGATGATTAGACTCCTTGAGGATATCGGCATAATAAAACGCATCGACATGATTTCACTGGTAAACGATAATGTTTCGTAGTCGGTATATTAAATCGTAATTAGCCGAATACGCCTTCTTTCCTGTAGACGCAACAGCAATCGCCATATTTGTAATAAACTTGTACTTTTTCATAATTTGTCCGGAACTTCACATCAAATCGCTACTAACCCGATTTTTTCCGCGTGATTTCGACTCGTACATGAGCTCATCTACTCGGTTAATCGTATCCAATATGTATTCATTTTTGCGATGATTTGTAACACCGACACTGATTGTGACCGGTGTTACTCTTTTTGATTCTTCTTTTATTGTCTCGAGTATACCGTGCGCAATATTTTTCGCCTTAGTGTTATCGCAATCGGACACCATAATCATAAATTCCTCGCCGCCCCAACGACCGACTTCAACATTTGGAATGTCTGCCATATAATCAGACAGTATCTCGGATATGCATTTTAAAATAGCGTCTCCATGCGCGTGACCATAGTTGTCATTGATCATTTTGAAATTATCCACATCAAACATGATCAAATACCAGTTGCTTAAATTGCTTGGCTCAGCATCATAAATCATGCGCTCAATGGCACCACGATTCAAAAGTCCGGTCATGTAATCATGAGAGGCCTCGTAGAGCATATCATTCAGTTGAGTGTTTTTCTCCATTAGCTCGTCTGTAATAGTGTTGATAAAGATTGCAAGACGGGCTGTGATAGGTAGATTTGTGCTATTCTCTAATTCTTCCAAGTCAAAATTATCTGTTTTGCCGGCAGGGCCTTCTCGCATTGCGATTGTAATAACCGACAGATTATTGAGCACAGTTATTCCTTTGTAGCGAAGAATCTCGCCCAGCGCGCTGAAGCCGGTTGATTGCATATATTTTGATAAGAGAGAAACCTCGACATCCTTATTCTCTGACCAGAAGAGTTTTCTACCCATGCAGTTTACAATGCCGACCACCTGAGGCGCAAAATCGTGAATCATCATTATGGTTTGCGAGGTGTGAGTGAGAATCTGTCTTGGATCACCAAAAGTAATTCTTATACGGCTTCCCTGAGGAACGTTAGTAGACATCACAATAGAACCGTCAGGGTTGACAGATTTTGCA
>JAILLZ010000007.1 GCA_024692885.1 Lachnospiraceae bacterium
GCTCAATGGCATGCATTATAGTCTCGCGCTGATCCGGATTCATTACGATATCCTCAAATCCAAACTTAGCCTCAACTCTTGTTGCCTTTTGGGAGAGTTCGGAAGACATCTGTGCATTGCAGCTCTTAAACAATATAGCTCTGCTTATCTTGTCGGATTTTTCCATTGCGGCAAGGGATTTTGCGTATCTCACCGCATCCTTTATCTTGCCAGGAGTAAAAAGGAATTTTGTGGACATCTCGAAAAAGTCCACATCATCCATAAACTGATAGCCTTTTGCATAATAATCCCAACAGGCCATACGTCCGTCTATATCAGGAGGAGCAAGCTCAAGCAGTGTAATCTGCTCCTTTGTAATCTCCTTAAAGTTAATACTCTCCTTAGAATTGGCAAATACAGTAAATCCTTTTTCTGAAAGCTTTAAGAAAAACAGATCCATGTATCCAAAGAATTTTTCCTTTTCCTCCTCGCGATATGCCAACTCATCCAGTACACAGCATCCGTCCGTCAAAATGCATTCCCTGGTAACAGACCATATTGCCTTCTCCACAAAACCGTAATCATAAGCAAAAAGCTTTTTGCAATTCACCGCCAGTGCGCGCATGTTTTTCCTGTTACAGAATTGTCTGACAAAGAATTTTCGTCCGCTTCCCTCATCTCCGAGGTATGAAAAAAGCCGGCTTCCATCGTTATATGCAATCTCCATGGCCTCAAGGACATTGGCATTGCACAGGATTTCATCCAGCTCGTCATTATCCCGGGTCAACATTCTCACAAAACGGGAATAGTTCTCATCCAGATTTAAAGGATGTCTTCCAAAAAGGAAATCTATTATTCTCTTGTCAGGGGATACTGCTGTGGAAAAAGGCATGGAAGGCACGACCCGAAGATCAAGAATCGGCAAAAGCTGCTCAAGGCAGGCTGACATGTCTCCGTATGCTTTGGTTATCGAAAAGTCTACACCGTAATAAAGCTTTGCGGCAGACTCAATTGTCGGCGATGAAAGACCGCCGTTTTCGTTGATTATTTGAAATACACCTGCATAATCGGTCTGAGTAGACGATAGAATGGCGCAGGCAAAACAGAAGTATGTAAAATCCTCAAAGTCTCGCTTTGTGCATAATGTATGAAACGGAAGGAGAATCCCTTCCGAAACGGCCGCATCGGCCCTCTCTCTTATATCCACGATTCTGTCGTGAATGCTGATTTCGGTGTAAAAATCATCTTCCTTTTCCCCGAAATCAAAGCCTTCATCACCGGACGCAAACTCGGCGAGAAGGTCATCCAAATTATCGTCATCTGAAATATCGGAAGTATTCTCCGTACCTCCGCCTTCATCGACGCCATCCGACGCATATCTGTCATAAGAGATTATCTTATCCCTGGTAATGTCAGAAGCCACTTCCAGGTCGGGATAGAGCACGTTTTTAAAGCCTCCCTGTCCGGAGGCAAAAACCTGTTTCATCCCCTCTAAATGAGCATCGAGAGCTCTGTTAACGCAGTCGAATACACTGCGCATGTATTCATCATAACTCTTAAAAGAACCCGCCATTTACAACTCTTCCTTCTTTACGTGAAAAACTGCCGTAGCATCAAAAATGTTCGGTGCCTTGTTTATAGACTTCGAATCATCAAACTCACTTTTCGAAAGATTCCCCGGTTGGTCATTGATATATTTTGCCCGTTCAAAAGGCTTGTACATCAAAGTCTCTTCATCTTCGTCCAGAGCTGTATTTTTCTTTTTAGCATCGTTTCGGCGCTCATTCTGCTGCTGCAGAAATCTGTTGTCGATTCGGTTGCCCAATAACCCCATAAACAGCCCTCCCAAATATCAACTATTCTATGTTGAGAATGTCTGAAAAACCGGTGGTTTCAAAAATCTCCATTATCATCTCGCCGACATTGACAAGCTTCTGAACCCCACCCTTAGAAGCAGCCGTCTTCTGTCCTATCAATAAAGCACGAAGACCTGCACTTGAAATATAGGCCAAATCCTTCATATCAAGGATGACTTTACTGCCTTTCTGGAATGCATTTAATATAGCCTGCTGCAGTTCAGGAGCATTTGTTGTATCCACTCGTCCATCTATAAAAAGCTGTACTACATCACCATCTCTTGTTTCCTGAATCGTCATCTCAAAAACCCTTTCTAAACCTTAAAATATGGAACTAAAGTATTACTCATATAGTATCAAACCACCATCTATTTGTCCAGCATCCAGGGTGGCTTCTTTGAGCTTAAATACCATAGCATTAACGTCCAGATAGCTGTTTCCGTCAAGCAGACTTTCGTTGTTCAGTTCGACAATTTTGACCCTGCTTCTGATAGGTCTGAACTGATTCAAAAGTTGAAACAGAAATGTCTTTTTTTCTTCGTCCGCATGGTTTTTTATGAGGACGGTAACACCGTATCTGTCCTCCGGTCTCAAAGCGGAAATCTTCTCCTCGTTTTCCTTGTTTTCGTATGACACGATGGTATTCTGCTCGAGAATCAGAGGTTTCTCTCCGAGGACTATTTCCACACATCGCTCAAGGGCCCATCTCGATCCCTTCATGCGATTCAGCTGCCATGCTTCCTTCACTATTTCTCTCATGGTTTCTTCCGGGAACGAATCCGGAATAAGTTCCACGCCGAGCCATCTGGCATACTCAATAATCAGCTCCTGAGGGCACTTATCCATATCAAGAAGTTCAGGCAGCGCATCTATCTCAGCCTGTCTGTCATGATAAATCTCTGCAAATATGGAAATAAATCTGTGGAAAAAGCTGTCCCTCTGTCTGTATATCTCAGGAAAGATATTTAAGAATATGTCCCCCTCCTGATCAAGGCGCATGCCATGTATATCAAAACGTCCCTCCTCCTTAACTATGATTGCAAGGAAAAGATATCTTCCCCTGCATCCGTAGATAAGGATGTCGTTTTTCTGGGCAAAACGCTTTGCACCGAGTCGTTTCAGGAAATCCTCCTTCTCAAAAATGGAAGCATCGGATTTCAGATATTCCCCTATATCGAGATATCTCTCTCCGTCGGTAATAACAGGGTCATCGGTGGCATAAGCATATATGTACCACGCACGCTCCTCGGCCGCATCAAGGTCCATCACAAACCTGCCCCACTGCATTCCCTTCTCACCGCTGTCGAGAACATCGAGGAATATTCCTCCCGGAGATGCTTCGGGATCGGCGGAAACCAGGCAGTCATCAGATTCATGAAAGCCCACCAGGCAGCTTCTCTTTATCCTGTTTTTCTTAATCGTAAAAACAATCTCAGGCATAAATAATGCTCCTATCACGAATGAATATATTCAATGTCCACACTGCCCAATGTACAGAGTACAAAACTGTCGGGATAAACATTTCCCTCCGAGAGCTTCACATTTGCGCTTCCGGACGGTCTTATGGACAAATCGTATACGTAATCCACTTCATCTATTCTCTCGAGGTTTCTGAAAACGTCGCTGTAATAAAGAGGTTCTCCAAAGGTCTTGTCTGACAAACGGTATTCGCAGGTCTTTAACAATGCCGCCTGCACCTTTTCTCTTGCCTCTTTCTCATATCCACGCCTTACACTGAGTGTACCCCTGACATTCACGGAGACAAACTTCGGATCCCTAAGCTCTATTCTGGTTGTTAAAAGCCTTCTCTCCATCAACTGCTCCAAAATGAGAGCTTTATAGGTGTCGGAGAGCACAGGATTTGGTGAGTCGCTGTAAGGAAGTACCACGACTTCAACCAGATTAAGGTCCTCGTTCATAACCGCATGCACCTTGCTTATGCAAAGTCCCGGTGTTTTCATGGCTATGTCCTCATAGTCTTTTGCGCAAACCGCTACATAAGGCGAGTGCACATCCCTAAAGAACCTGTCCCTCATCTCCTCAAATGTCTCTGAAAATGCTCCGCCAACACCCGGTGCAGGATTTGAAAATGTGATTTCATCAGGCAGATTCTCACCCTTAAAAATCTTTCCCTTTAAGACATTTCCGTCGGAGCCTCTTGAGGTGGCAAGCGATGCCAAAAACAGTTCTGCTCCTATATAATCTCCGGCGTCCTCTATAACCACTCTTCCCTCGTTCTCGAGAAGATGATAATAGAGACTTCCGTCCTCATTCATATCAGGCCTTACAAAGTCATATATCTTTTCACCTGACGGCAGCTTTCTCTCCGCTATTAGGCAGAAGCTGCCTCGCACAATGTGATTGTACGGAAGCTCGATTTCCTGATTGTCGTATCCGAAAACCTGACCCACACGGTACTGTCTCATGGACTCCGCCGTGTACATAACCACACGTATTGCGTTTTTTACGCGGTCAGGACCGTAACCATATTTTTGTTTGTTAAAAAGAAATTCATACTGACCGAATCCGTGACGCACCACGTCCACAAATCTGCCCTTTTCGTCCTCAGCATGATTTGCCTCGTAGATTCTATAGCTTTTACCACTCTCTTCTTTCACGTAGATTCTCATGTATCCGGTCTCGGCGAAATCACTGTAAAGTCTGGCTTCAGACGGCTTTTGAAAAGTGAAAGCCGTGCATTTTGTCTCCTTTTGCCAGACATCAAAAAGGAAGGCTGAAAAGGATATTAGCCTTGGTGCCACATCATAGTTTGCGTAGTCCAATCTTGCCCGAATACAATAGCCCTCTATCGGTCCGTCCGCATAAACAGCCGCATTCTCCGGAACGCGGAATCTAAGCTCGCCTGTGATGAGAAAACCTGCCGTGTAATCTCTTACCGCAAGCTCCTTAAAACCATCCTCGCAATAGCATTCCCAAACTATAGAGGCAAACATGTTTCTGTTTCTCTCGCTAAGAGGATTTCGTTTTGCGTATTCCTCAAAAAGCGCGTAGCAGATAACCTCCTCACCTGCAGGTGGAAGGGAATCCGCAAAGAAATACACCGCATTGTCCTTTTCAGGCTTTTTACCAAACACATTTGCCGGAATACTTGTCTCAGAGTCCAAAACAAAGCCGATATCTGAAAACCTGTCTTTGCCCGCCTCGGTCGTAAAAGCACCTGTCAATCTGCAACCGTAGACGCTTGTAAGTTTGTCGGTCTCAAAAGAAATATCCCCCAGTGAAAATCTCTGGTGAGCCGGAAGCAAAAGCGGCTCTTCTATTCCCTCTGCCCCCATCAAAACCTTCGTGTTCTTTGCCTTTCTCGGTTTTATTCCGGCCATGGCAAGAAGACGTAGTCTCACCATAGGAGGAATAAAGTCCATGGCACTTTCAAGCATGATATTTGACACGGAAATGGTGTCAAGTATGGTCATGCCCGGATCCGAAGGGTTAAAGTTTGTCCACTCCGGATCGTAAATCGGTATGGTGAGCATGGCATCCGAAAGACGCTCGGTCACATTTTTCACTTGTTCATTCTCAATACTTAACATAGATTTATCCTTGTGTTATGTGTATTTTATGTTCACCGCTCCTGCATACCATGTATGGCTTTACGGAAAGCTCCGAAAGATCCTGCTCATGTCTTCCGTCAGCATCGGTCCACGACGCGCTAACGGATATTTTTCTGATTATGAGTCTGCTCTTTAAGTTTCCAAGCCTCATCATAATCTGCGGGATCTTAGGCATTACGCCTATTCTCCATCCGCCGTTTCCCTTTCCTTTAACAGGACTCAAATATGCATCCAGGACTTCTTTTACCATAGGCTGAAGTTCAAAACTGTCATCTATATCAACTACGTCGCCCCATATATCCACGGAAATGGCCACATACACCGGCTCCATGATTTTGATTCTCTCCGCCGGAATCGTGATCTCACAATGGTCACATATGTATTCCCTGAGTGGTGCCTCCGTCCTGTGGAATGAATATGAACCGCTTTCAAAGTCTGTCATCAGAAGAAGTAAAGCAATGTCATCTTCCCCAACTCCAAGTCCGCCGGAATCCTCGGTCACAAGACATTTCACCTGATCTATGCTGTCACTGAACCTCTTGCAGGCTCTCTCGTAATCCGAAACCGTTATCAGCCTGTAACGGCTGTGAAGTATGTCAGCGCCTCTTTCAAGAGCTGCATCCATTGTCTCCATGTCGCTTCCGCCAAAGGCTTTAACCGGGTTTATAACCTCGCCCAGATGATGGAAGTTTCCAACCGGAGCCGTGATTGCTCCGACAGGAACATTTCCCGCTCTTCCGAGACAGCTCTTGATCTGCACCGTAAAAGCTATATTGTCGGTCACTCGTGGGAAGTCTGTCTTTAGCCCGTCACCGAAGATAATCTGTCTGTTCATCCTGTCGAGGACATATGCCCTTTTATCCTCCGCAGTGCTTAAGCTGTCCACCTCGTGCCATCTCACGTAAAAGGCGGTGATTCGTCCCGAAACATCGCGCTCCGATCTGATATTATCCGGGTCTTCCTGCTCTTTTCGCTTCATCGCAGGCTGACCGTAAAGGCCGTATTCGTTTACCCATACATCTGCCGAGAGGATATTTGAATGCGATAAAGCAAATTTCATATCCGGTACGGCTTCCTCGATGTAGTATTCCTGAACCTCATGGGTATCTATATTAGAAACCTCTACGGCATTAACCTGTATTCCCGCAACTCTTGGCAAGGAGGAATCTTTTTCATCGCCCGGTATGCGTGTAATCCTGATCCAAAATCTTCTTCTCTCCTCAATCGAAACCGAATTCCAATCCGGCTGTGGAATGAAAAAGACGGTTCCGGATTTTGTGAATCCCTCCGTATGATCAAGCACCTTAAGAGGCAGAAACTCTTCTCCCCTCGAATACTCAAATCTGCATCTCACACCCGAGAACCTCTGCTCATCGGCCAATGAGAAAAATATTGATACAGGTCCGTCCGCTGGTCTTTTGTCAAATCCCAGATAAAGAGAATCTTCCGTGTATGCCGAAGGCTTAAATACTACGAGTTTTCCTTCGGAGGAAGACACTCTTGTCTCCAAAGTCACATCTTTTCTTGAGGAACCGCTTATTCTAAGGACTCTTGAAGCCTCCACCGGATTTCCGAGATATGAGAAGTCCATTCTAAGTCCGGTCACTCTCGGGCAAAAATGTACCGCCGGTCTCATATAGCAGTTGTCTGCCCGAACCAAACGCATTCGTAAAAACTTTCCCTCGGAGGCCAGCACAACGGTGCTCTTCCAGTCATCCGGCACGGTGAATGAAATGGTCTTGTCTCCCGAGATACCGTCAGCAAACAATCCTGCGTTCAACTCATCGCATTCCAAAATGCTCCAGCCAATACCGTTGTAGTACTCGATGGTTATCTCATCGGCATGTACCTGTACCGGCACATCGGCCTGAAGATTCCTTGGTTTTCTTTTTATGACAAGTAGTCTTGCATCCTCCTCCACTCTAGATATTCCAAGTGACTCCTCCTCGTACTCCACGTGGAATCTCATTGTCACATGCGCACCGCTCATGGAAAAATAGCTGTCGTGCCCAATGTATATTTCAGAGTAAAGATTCAAAGTGTCGGAAAAAGGAAGAAAATCCTCCTTATCCCTCTCAATTCCGGAATCACAAACTACCTCCGCCCGGACATTGTCTCCCGCTGAGGCAAATGAAAATCTCGTTGCCGTGATAACATTTTTAACAGCTCCCTCCATGTAAAGAGCCAAAACACTGTACTCTTTTCCGGATAATGCCATCTTTCCGCACTTGAGGGATTTTTTGATTACCAAAGTTTCTCCGTCTCCCAATTCCTTTATCTCATCCACCGGAGAAAAGATCTCGTAATCATTGTAATAAAATACTTTTATGCTTCCATCCAGAATGCCTTTGTAAACGTCCGCTCCACCCTCAATCTTCATGTAAATCGAGGTGTTTTCCACATCAAATACAGACGGGTGGTAAAAAACCATCATGTTATCGCCTATGCCTTCATGCACGCCAAAAAGCGTGAACGGTTCCATAGGCGGCGCCATAAGCATGTAACTTCCGTCCTCTTCGCCTTCTTCCCCATCGCTTTCACGGCTGCCCAGAAGACCCGGCATATCAAAATTGCCCTTAAGCGGAACAACTTTTCCACTCTTTGTGTCGGACATAAATATATCCGTAATGGAAGACGATGTTACATAGAGACTCTGTTCCGTCTCAAATACCACATTCTCTGCCTCAGAAACTATCTCTGATGCCATGAGTTTTGTTCCCTTCGGGACATAGGCTCCGGCTATCGTATCTGAAGTCAAAGACATCAAAACTATACTCTTTGCCGGTTTTGCCGGAAGCAGAGAAAGATCCAAGAAATTGACGAACTCCCTGTGATAACGCTCCGTTATTCTGTTTCTCTTTTCACCTATGGCCTCGGTCTGATCGGCATAAACCATTCCCAAGGCTGTACCTATATCGGGATTGTCCCTGTCAAACCGCCATTCGGGCGTATACGAAGAAGCCAGACGCTCTATTTTGTCCAGCGTTTCTTCCCGTATATCGTTTTCATTGGTCGATTTCTTCGTCATTTACGTAATCTCCTACAGACTCCAAAACATCCGAAAGATTTACCTCTTCTTTCATTTCCTGCTGCTCTCCGATATCCACCGCCTTATCCAGATAAAACGGAAACACCAGGTTTTCCGGGACATTGTCTTCACGCACCGTGTACCTTAGGTTAAAGAGAAGAACTCCCTCCTGCGAATTGTCCGCTGTGAGTTCAATGTCATCTATTCTCGGCTCACACCGCGCGATTTGATTTATGATTTCACGGCGCAAGAGCTGCATATTCGTTGGATTGATGGCCATGAACGCGTAGTTGTTCAAAGTGGTTCCGAAATCGGAACGCAAAAGTCTCTCACCAACAGTGGTTTTCAATATCAAAAACAGGCTTTCCTTTACGGACTGTTTTCCCTCCGATGTCTCAATTCGACCGGTAGCCGCGTTTACCGAAAAAGGAAATGCCGCTCCTCTTCCCAAAAAATTCTCATCCGGCATAGCTGCCTCCTTATATGTTTACAGATGGTGCATTCAACGTAATATTTGAGCCGCTCTTCACGAAAACACTTCCTCCGGATGCCTCTATGGACACCGACTGACCCTTGATTGATGTGTTTCCGTCACTGGTTATTGAAAGCATCTGACCTGCCTTAACGTTCACGTTGCTGCCCTTGATGGTAATGTCGTTTTTCTTTCCGTTGATTACTATCTCGCAATCGGAAACCTTGACGGTGAATTTGTCGTCACACTCGATGTTGATACGGCTGTTTTTTGTGTCATATATCATCTTTGTGGTTTTTGTTTTATCAGCAATTGTTATCTTTTCGTTTTCATTGTCCAGTTCTATCTGATGGCTCTTCTTTGCCGTCTGAATCTGGATTTTGTCCTTTTCTCCGTCATACCCCGTATCCACAAAGGTCAGGGTTGAACCGTTTCTCGTGGTAATCTTTTTGTACACGTTATTTGCATCCACGGCTCCCTTCTCGAACTTGTCTCCCTCTCTCGGAACACAGCCTATAACGTAAGGGCGCTCGATATTTCCGTACTCGAAAGCCACCAGCACCTGATCCCCTATCTCAGGCAGGAAATAGTGTCCCCAGTTTTTACCTGCTGAAGGCATGGCTACACGGCACCATTGAAGCACATTTGCATCATCCTCCCTCGATGTTATGGCCACACAGACGCGCCCCGGGAAATTCTCGTTATAGTTTTGTATCACTTCGCCGATCATTACCCCGAATATTCGGTTGTCACCGGTCTCTGTTTTTTGGACATCTCGTTTGACCATGTCGGATAAGGTGTCATAAAGTGCCATCTGTTATTCTCCTTAAGTTGTATTATTTATAAAACTGCATTTGCATCAAACTCCACTGCCGGCGCCTTTGCTGTTATTCTGGTGATATATCCGTTTTCCGTATCATAGATATGTCTGACGCTAGTCACATAAAAATTGTTGCTTACGCCCTCGCCGAAGGATGTCACGCATATGAATCTTCCCGGCATCATCTCAGGCAGCCCCACCATTTCCATCTCAAGAGTACCGAAACGGTAAGAAATCTCATCTGCTATCGCCTTTGCCCTATCCTCGGCATCCTCCTTTGAAAAAAGGGTTGAATCCACGTAAACATATTTTGCGTTTGATACTATCTGTTTTGTCTTGCTACCCATGGAAAGCTTGGTTCCTATTTTTTGAGAACTCGATATAAGTGCCCCCTTTGTAGGGTTTGTTGCTCTAACCTCCACCTTCCCCACCTGTGTGGTAAGGTCGTACTCTATATCAAGAGCCTTTATGCCGTTATCACTGTTTAGAGTGATGAGCAAAGGTTTTATCGACTTTGCTTTTCTGAAATATGGTTTTCCCGCAACAACAAAAAATTCGTAATCATAACGTTTTGCTACCTTAATGACAAACTCGTAATCGCTCTCATCCACCATCTCAATGGTTTTTTCACGGGCCGGTTTTATAACTCCCGGCTTTGGAGTAGGCTTTCCCGGAGGCGCCGTGAGTGCGAGGGCTGCTTCCGCAGCCTCCTCTGCAGCCTTTTTGGCTTCCATGGCCTGCTTTATGGTCTCCTTAATCTGAGCCTCGGTCTCCTTTGCCTGTTTTATGGTATCCATAACGGTTGTTACCGTATCCGTAACCCTGTCTATGGTGTTCATGGCTGTCTGAGCTGCCTCCATGATACCTGCTGCTCCCGGAACGGATGCTACAGCTACACCGGCAGCTGTTCCCGCAGCGGTCTTTGCCGCATATTTAGCCTTTTCCGCAGCCTCAGATGCCGCTGTATCAAGGGCTTCGCCAAGACCGCCTATTATACTGTCCGTTACCTTGTCGGAAAGCGCTGCCCCCGCCTGTTGGATTGCTGCCTGCTGTGCCGCCTCCACGGCTGCCGCTGCAGCTCCAGCTGCACCCTGCTTTTTATCCGGCGAATCCTCTATCGTGTTTTCGAGGTCAGGTGCATATTCGGAAAGAAGTCCCGAATATCTGGAGTCGCCAAGAAGTGTCTTTACCGCATCCGAGTAATATTCGTCTTCCAGCTGCATCGACCTTTTTCCCGCCATCATCATTGCCTTGATATCGAGGGCCGTGACCTCGACGCACGCCGGGCTTTCCGTATCCACATGAAAAGCCACCTTGGCTATATAGCCCACAAAAACCATGGTTTCCTTCGCCTCATAGCCCACAGAGATTTCCACGGTGGCTCCGAGTTGAATAATCTTTGAGAATTCATCTGTTTTAAACTTATGATTCTCGGCATCGTAGGTTTCAAAAACCATGAAGGTTGCAATCGAAGCCTCGTAATTGCAAGTGTTCTCTATAACCACATTGCCCAGAAACAGTTTGCTGTCCCTAATGGAAGTACCGTTTATGACAGCATTTGCTCTAGGCCCCACGAAATTTCCGTATTCTTTTTGTAAGGTTTCGTATTCGAATTCCGCTCCCATATCTTCTCCGTGTCCGTCCGAAATACTTATGTTAAACAAAAAGATGTTTACAATCCCAAAATATTCTGAGCATTCTGCGTCCAATTCGGTCCGAGCGATGTCTTTCCGTTTGTGAATGCTTTCTTGTAGTACTCCATCCAAGGTCCCTTTTCCTTGCCGTTCCATACAAGTACAGGGTTATTTGCATCTGCCAAGATTATCAATAGCTCTATGGTGGCTCTTGTAGGGTGACCGTTCGGATCGAATATTGTATATGTGGAATTTGCACTGGTCAGTATTCCCGTATATGTCATGTCGCCCCAATAGAACGACACCATTCTCGTGTAATTGTTTCGAAGCATGGCTGCAAACATCTCCACGTCCCTTTGAATGGATCCGGATTCACCGTCCGTAAGCCATGATTCCGCCGATTCCAAATATGATTTTCCCGCATCAACCAATGATGAGTTCACACCCGGAATGCTGATTCCCATTGAAATCTGACTTGATATAGTCCTGTCCACAATAAGTGGAATTCTAAGCTCCAGGTTTGCCTGTCGAGTCTGGAATGTAACCTGGATTCCCTTTGAACACTCGTTCATCGGAACCTCGGCAGTACCATGACCGGTCAGTGATATTCTGTTTGGATTAAAAAGCACTTCATAGCGCAAGAATTTTGTTCCGTTTTTTGCTTTTCTTGATGAAGAGCCCAAAACATCTCTCATGGTTCTTGCCATTGTGGCTTCAACCTGCTCAGTCACCTTCTTTTGAAGCTTTTCCGGATCAAGTCCCATGGACGCAAGCTGAAGTTCTGTTGAACTCTTTAAAGCCTGCCTCTTTGTATCTATTTCTTTTCCGACTTCACGCTGGTCCTCAAACTCTAGGATTGCCTTATCAAGCATTCCCGGAATGATGCCGGCGAAATTGCTCTTAAAACTATTAGACATAGGACATTCTCCTTATCTGTATGAGCTCATGTACTCATTCTTTCTGAAGACCTTCTTTATAACGTTATCCCAATACTTCTGATCTTCTTTGTCATTTTGATCGTAGATATGCTGAAGAGTCATTCCGACTTTGGCGTAGATCGGATTTCCATCCTTGTTGAACATCGTGTACTCAACATTTACGTCCATCAGCTTTCCTCTGAAAGCCATGTCTCCCCACATAAAAATCATATCCTGGGTCGCCTTGTTGTTGATGAGTCCAAGAAGTCCCTGCACCTGATTTATTACGCTGAAAGGACCGCCCGCCAAATCCTTGGCTAAATCGTAAATCGTCTCAACATTGAACCCCATAGATGTCATATCAAAGGCATCCTGATTGTTGATATTCTCTATTATCAACTCAAAACTCATCTGCGTCTGAGAGATAAGCTGTGATGCCTGGGTTACATTGTTGCTTCCGATAAGATATCCGCCGCTTCCTTTACCTGTTGTATTCAGCTTTATCGATGAAGGATTGTACTGCACCTCAAGCGGAATGTATCCCTCGGTGGAAAAGCTGTTATTCTCCCCCATAAGAGACTGCAGACTGCTCATTCTTGCAGTTGCCTGCTTGTAGGATTCCTTTGCCTTACTTATCGCCGAAGTGGCAGCCGCAAAGGCATTTTGTCCCGCAACGTCATCCGCCTCTGTTCCCGTTATGCTGTTGTAATCCTTGATACACAGTATCGCTTTATTGACATTACCTACCGCGTTTTGCAAAGTATCCAGAATTGCCATACAAACTATACTCCTCTCCTGCTTCTTTCATTGGCGAGTCGCTTTTCTATCTGCCTGTACACCTTGTCTGAAATCGAATTCATCTTTCTGGTCATTCCCTCATCTATGAGTTCTTCCAGACGTCTTTCCTGATCAATTAGTTTTTTGTCAACTATGTTGCTTATGACTCTTTCATCTTTTTCGTGATGTTCTTCCACTGTATGATGTTCAACTGTTTTCGTGTTGGTTGTTCTGCTTCTCTGCAATGCCTCCAGAGTCTCTTCATCAATAGCGGTTTCAGTGGTTTTATGAACCAGAGAAAGGTTTTCAACCGCTCTCTCCATCTTTTCCGATGCTCGTCTCTCCGTAGTATGAACCTGCCTTGCTTTTGCAAGTTCTCTTTCCAGAGTGTTTTTTATAAAACCTTCCGTCTCACGAATATTTTCCTCAGAGTCTCTTATCTCGTTTTGTATCAGCCTGTTTTCTCTGAGATGCTCCGTCGTGGCACGGCTTACTTCATTCTCGTAAAACTCTCTGTTTTCGCTTTCAGTGAGATTATTAAGCTCATGTCTTTCATTTTCCTCTATAAGCTGATTTAAGCTGTTTTCCTCAGAGGTCCTAAGCTGCCTTTCCGTCTCCGAAAATGAGGTCTTAAATTGCTCCAGGTTGTTTATTTTCCGGTGTTCAGCCTCACGAAGTGTTTCTTCTCTCTCGGTGAATTCACTTTGATTTAAAACGTCCTGTCTCAAATGCTCTATCGAAGCCCTGTCTGTTTCGTTTTGATATACTTCATTAGACCTGTTCTCGGTAAGATTGTTAAGATTCCTTCTCTCATTCTCCTGTCTTCTGTATTCCCTTATATTCTCATCCGAGATTTTCAGCTGCCTTTCAACTTCGCGATATGAATTTTCAACCTGGCGACTGTCATACAAAAGAGAACCTATGTCATTCTTTGTAATCTGCACTCCCTCCGGAATAATCTCCGGATGCTCCAAAAACTGCTGGATAAGAGTGAAAGCGTCAGGAGACTGGGTAAGTACGAGTTCACCTCTTTTTCTTTCGTACTCCTTCCTTCTCTCATCGGCCTTAATTCCTTCCTCACGGTATTTCTGCATGAATACCTCGGGACTTTTTAGAGCCTCCTTCTGTGCCTCCTCTATCTCTCTTCTTGTCTTTCTTGGGATGGATGCCTCATAATTTCTTGTCAGAGCATGCAGATGAGCTTCATAAGTAGCTCTCATCTGACGATTGTTTTCCTCAATATTCTGAGTGAGCTGCTGACGAAGCAAATTGTTTTCTGTTCTGCTTAAAGATGCATCTGTTCTCTCTGAAACAAATGTATTCTCCGCTATTTCATCACCTTTGATATTTGTGATATCCGACGCGTTAAAAGCATTTTCATATGTATTTTGAGAAACGCTAAACTCCTCGCTGTCGTTCGTTTCAACAACATAGTTTAGGAGTTCGCTCTTTCTGGCATCGATATCCGATATCAGTTCCTCTCTGTTTATGCTTTGAAAATCCAGATTCAAAAAGCTTTCTGCATTTGTTATGCCTTCCTCAATCAAAGTCATGTTTCGGTGGAGATTTTCGGTAATCCTTTTAAAAGTGTTTTCCTCACTCCTGTAGAGGCTTTTTGCTATGGAATACCAACTGTTTTTGTATTCAAAATTCTCTTCACGCCGACTGACTGTTGCCGATCTTATCACCGACAAAAGCGCTGCCGCCGTGATACTTCTTTTTGCATCCTCCTCTGTCTCTTCCGGAAGAGCCGCCTCATTCTCATAATAATTGTCATGTCTGTAGATAAGCGGGAGTTCCTCTCCTCTGACCTCGTTTATGAGTGCCTGAAGCAAAAGCTTCTCGGCGGTTTCCTTCTGCTCGGAAATATTTATCTCGTTTTCCGTAATCTCGGAAAAGCCTTTTTCCTCCTGATAAAAATTGGATAAAACCTGATATAACGCACCTGTCTGCAACCTTTTGAATATGGATTGATGCAGATTGTTTATATTGGTTTCATCAAAGCTTTGATTTTCTTCTTTTCTGCTCTCGGATGAGGAAATGTATTCCTCCACCAGAGCCTTCATCTCTTCACTGTGATTCCAGTACGCATTCAGTTTTTCCGAAAAATCCCGCTGCTCGTTTTTTATATTTTCAACCCGCTTCATAAAAGAAGCAGTTTCGGTAATTCCAAGCTTGTGCAATACATCCGTGATAAATACTCTGTCCTGATAGGTCAGGTTTACCGAATCGGACAGCGCAATACGGTTCAAAAAATTATTTATGATCTCTATTTTTTTTGAGTTTATCTCCCTCACATTCACCGTGGAAGACATGTTTACACTGCTGCCTTCATCGAGAAGAAAAACCTCAGGTGGAGCGGTTAACAGATGAAGAAAATCCTCCCCCGTTACAGACAAATCAAAAAGCTCATAGTTTCCGATTATTCTATTGGCAAATCCTTCTCCCACAGTTGTGATGGGTGTACTTATTCTTGAGCGTATAGGTGCCTTTATTTTAAGCATTCAATATTACCTCGCTCTCTTATCTCCTTTTAAGAAGCTGACCACGTCGGCTCTGTCCTTATCCTTTGAAGGTACAGTCGCATGTCTATTGTCAGTTTCGTTATCTTTCTTTTTACTGCCGTGTTCGGTGATTTTCCACGATTTCAGCTTTGCTCTGTCCTTGTCCTTCACAGGCCTGGCTGCGCTTCTCATGTCGGATTCCGTATCCTTCGTAATATCATGCTCACCGATTTTCCATAAACGCTGCGTTGCTCTGGCACTGTTCCACTCCGGGAAAGGATCGTTGGCGCGACTGTTCGGGTCGCTCCTTTTTTTATTCCAATCCACTATGTTCCACGGTTTCTTCACCATGTCGGCATTCGGTGTGGTGAGTGCAATCATTTCTCTGTAGGCTATGGTGGTAACCTCTTTTAAAAGACCGCTCTGCTCTGCGTTCAGTTCTCCGTATTCCTTGCCGGTAACTATGCATCCGGTAAAGGCATAAAACCTTATAAACTCGGTCTCTGTGAGAGTATCAGCAAATCCCGCTGAAGATGAGCTAACTCTCGATACAGCTAAAATCAAAGGAAGAACCATCTCTGTTCCAAGCTGCAGAGGGTCCACCTTATCTATTCCCACATATCTTTCCACCTGAAGAGTAAAACGCCTTGTAATCGGCTTTCTTTTCAGGATTACGTAATCGTTTCGTCCGCCTTCCTGAATCTCTTCAAAATCATTTTCCTTTGTAAAAGCTCTTACGGATCTGCACGGAGCATCAAAAACTCCTTCTACTCTCAGGAAAAAATTGAATGAAGGCGCAGGCTCTCTGTTATAGTTCCAAAAATAATCCGTAGTGAGAAGATTTGAAAACCAGTCTGATGCCCCGGATCCTGTCTCTTCCTGATACCCGTAATTTCTGACTGACTCTGCCCTGGTGTCATCTTTAGAAACGGTTCTGCCGTCAGTGGTAGTGGCAATGTCCTTGTATTTCGGTGCATTTATAACGGATTTATTTGATTGTTGATTCTTGTTCTCATCCGCCATAGTTTCTCCTTTACTACAAGCGTCGTCCGCTCATTTCCGTGATACTCTTTTCCCTGCTTTCTCTGGAGGGTGAAAGCTCCTTGTTGATGGAGGATATTTCGCTGCACCATCGTCTGCGGTCCACATGCGGCAGTCCTGCTACCTCATCCTCCCCCCAATGGAAGTAATATGAGATGAATGCCATCTCACGGTACATCTCATCCTTTGGGTAAAGCTTTAACCCTCCTCTGTAAAATTTAATGGCACCTCAAATGTCTTTCCGCAGTCCGGACATACAGCCGTAATCTTCGGTGGTTCGACATCGTTTATTCTCTGGTACATGTCCTGGAGAAATGCCAAATCAGCCGTAAACAGTTTTTCTATGTGGGTGGCGGTTATAACCTCCACACCTTCCAAATCTGTTATGACCTTGGAAAGCACTACTATCGTAAGATAAGACGGATTGGACAACACTCTCGGGTCTCTGGTTGCTGAGATTTCGTCACCTGCTGTGGCAAGTCTCATATGACCTTTTCTGTGAACGTTGCCTTCCTTGTCTACATACCCCTTTGGTAAAGTAAATTCATATACTGTCTCCATATTTTCCCCTTTCCCTCTCTAAAAATCTCTGGCAATCCGGGGAGAAATATCTCCCCGGAAGAACACAAACTTTTAGTTCGGTATAACGAGCTCCTCATATGCAAGTTCAACGCTCTCAATAGCAACGTCAGATGTCTTTGCATCAAGATCCGGTGCATTGTACTTGGTTACCCATGCATTTGTGAGAATCCATACACGATCACCTGTTACTGTTTCAGAAACCTGTGAAGGTGCCTCAGCGTTTATATCGATAAGCTCTATTGTGACATTTGAACGAGGTATCTGTCCTCTTCTCTCACTTACACACTCACGAATCCACTCTTTGAATGTGGAATCCATTGTGTAGCCCATCTTTAATGTTACATTACCGTGTTTAACAAGTCCCGGTAACTTTACAGGTGCAAGGCTGTTTGCATTGCCCTGACGGAACTCAATTACATCAATTGATGCCTCGATACCGGATACTTCAGAAAATGCTGCTGTACCTGCTACTCCATCCACATTGACGATGAAGTTCATCTTCGTCAACGGATAAGCCAGGCCATCATTAGTTTTATAAGGATCTGTAGCCATTGCATTTGCTCCTTTCGTTACTCAATTATTCCTCGGTTCCGCCGCCGGCTTCGGCAGTGTGCTGTGTTACACGGAAGATTACGAACTCTGCCGGACGTGAAGGTGCAATACCGATATTGCAGATCAGGCGGCCATTCATAATGTCATCCTTCGACATTGTGGAAGCTCCTATTTCAACAAAATATGCCTCGCTTGGCGAAGATCCTGCCAACATGCCGTTTCTCCAAAGAGTATCTAAGAATCCTGATACAGTCATATTTACTCTCTGCCACAAAGCAGCATCGTTCGGCTCGAATACTACCCAGTTTGTAGCAGTCCTGATAGACTCCTCAACGAAGATGAAAAGTCTTCTGACATTGACATACTTGAATGCCGAATTTGTGCTGGCTGTGCGTGCGCCCCAAACTCTGATTCCCTGTCCAGGAAGTGCGCGAATGAGGTTGATGCCCTCAGGGTTTAAGATATCCTGCTCGTCCTTGGTGTAATTTACTGAAAGACCTGTACAGAATACAGCTTCATTTGCCGGAGCTTTGTGTACACCACGATTGATATCTGTCCTTGAGTAGATTCCCATTACAGCTCCTGAAGGAGGAATGTATGCAGACTTGTTTGAAGCTCTGTCAAATACCTCGATCCAAGGATGATACATTGCTGCATATGTTGAATCTATAATGCTTCGATAATTAATGAGTTCCTCAGGCTTTGTCATATCCTTCGGCATATCAAAAACTGCGAAACGGTTTTTAAGGTTCTCACAATGACCAACCAGAGCAACTACTACTTCAGGCATAGTAACGCCCGGAACTGCGATCATGCTGATGTTGTCATTCTCTACGAATGATGCGATACCGGTTCTGTTTCCAGGTCCGTTATCCTCACCGATGAATGTTCCCGCATTAACTTTTCCGATGCTTCCGTCACTTCCGCCGTCAAGAGTAACAACACCTGCTGTTAAGCCTTCACCAAGGATTGCCTCAACAGGGTTTCCTGCTTCCTTAAGCTGATCGACTTTTATCTTTACGAGTTCACTCTTTGCCATTCTCGCATCGATGTAGTTTGGAGATGTCGGGTTGAAGTTAACCTCTGCATAGTTCTCAACCTCATCACCAGCTCTAACGCTGACATTTACTGTAACGAGATAAAGAACTGTCTTTGGAATAACTCCGTCATCAACAACTGATGCTGCAAAGTCTTTTTCGAAGGTGATTGTATCTTCGTAAATGGTAGCTATACGGTTGTACTCGCCATTCACTTCTACGATATCTCCCTCGCGGAATCCATCTGCACTTTTTGCTATATATCCGCTACCGCTCTCTGCGATAAGCTGTAATTTTCTTTTCTCCACCGTATCGAGAGAAATCTGAATACGGTTGCCCCATTTACCTTCGTTAGCTGCTTCCACCGTAAGAATTCCTGCTTTAGCGGTAGCTTTCTTAGCATCGTTAGGAATAACGCGGGCTATAAAGCATCTTGTTCCACCGTTTGCAAAGAACTGCTCAACGCTGTTTGCCAGATAACGATATTCACCGTGGGTAAACTCGCTTAAAAATCCGCCGTACTGACGTTTAAAGCTCTTTATATCAGTGACAAGCTGCGGTGCTCCCTTTACGGGACCTTTCTCGGCAAGTCCAACAAATCCTGCTGTACTTGTTCCTACGCCTTCGATAGATCTGGGCGAATTATCATATTCCTCAACATATACGCCCGGTGATAAATATTCAGCCATTACTATCTCCTTTCTTTGGGCCTTTGCCACTTAATTCTCAATTAACCTCGGTTTGACCGGGATATGTGATGGATATCACTCCACCATACATGCACATACAGGTGCATTCATTGGAAAGACATGGGTTTCCTCCCGCAAGTGTCTTTGCCTTATTCCCCGGTATCCACGCCGTTGTTGCGGGCACACAGGGCTGCGGTGTCAAAACACCCAGTGCCGCTGCTGTTGCTGCCGCCACCTGTGGATTTGCGGGATTTTTGCACATTCCCATGGTCGGTATATTAACCATAGGTCTTGCATCCTGTATCGTAGCAACCGGCTTCCCCTTTATCAGGAACTTCTGCTGGCTTGTAACCATAAGTTGTCCGCCCACATCTCCGAAAGGGCACATAAGCTTTGCGGTTGCTGTTACATAACTCAAGTCTTCTCCACCTCCTCACGATCAACCGGATTCTCGAATTTCTTTGCTTTTTGAAGCATCTCATGGGTCATCTCGTTAAAATCGCCTTTGATGTAATACCAGCAGCCGTCTTTCAGGTATCTCAGGATCACCGGTGTTTCCGGTGCCTGTCTCCTCATGGCGATTCGATACGTTCCCCCTTCTTCCACATTTCCGAATACAATTCTGCAAATCGGCGCATTTACCGAAAACGGTTCTTTCAGCGGATATCTGAGCTTCATCTTTTTTGCATCGATGTTTTTTTCTATCTCGATATGTTCAAATGTCTCTTCCTGCGCATGCAGGATTCCATAATGCACATCTTCAAGATATCTGCTGCCCTCCATCTGAAATACGCTCATCTCCTGACGCCTTGCATTGTAGTCGCTTATGCAGCATCTGGGTTTTGTAAGCCCTATTGCCTCTATCTCGGAAAGCTTTGGAATCCTCCCGGTAATCTCTACAGTATTCAAGTTTACCAGGCTTCTTCCGTCCGGTATGAGATAGACGATTGCCAACGGCTCGTTTTCATTCATAAGCTCGTATCTGATTTTTGTTGTCACCGGATAATACCCACGAACCTTTGTGAGAAGATCAAAATCCTCTCTGCCGGTATCCAGAAGAATGAATGTGCCCTCTCCCCTCTTTTCCGGTCTGATTGGTTCTCCGTTCCTAAAGAAATTAATATCTCTTTCCGGAACAGCACGTCCGTTAGTGGTATCTACCAGCGAGATAACCAAATCGAGCTTGTAGGAAATGATCGACACCCTTTATTGACCTCCTTCCATATCCTGCTCTCCGGTTACATGCAGTCCAAACTGTGCTTCCGTTACGCGTGGCGTATCGATAACAACTTCACTCGACAGGAATACGGGTGCTGCTTTATAAAACAGGCTTATCTGATACGGCTTATTGATTGCCTGCCACACCCTGACCTTTTCCTCAAGGCTTATCTTCGCTTGAGACAGCACTATCGGGGGCTCCTGTGTATCGAGCCAGGACTGCAACTGGTTCGGCAGCACCGAGGAATTGTCATTCACTATCTGCGCCGCCTTACCTATTATCTTTTGTACATCCGGGTCTTTGAGGCCCATCTGGCCTCCCCCGTTTATAAAAAGCATGTAGTAAAGACCGTAAGGTCTCGGAGGTTTCTGTAACTGCACCCTGCCTTTTCTAATTGTTGGGGGCAAAGCTACATTCATCTCCTCCCTGATATCGTAAAGGTACAATCCCACGATATAGTCGACGTCCTGCGACGCCGGGGATGAGATTTCGATGTTGTTCGGAGACGGAATCGGTTCCGGACACATCTTTTCTCTCAGTACCTTGCATATGTAATTGCTCACATCCGAAATGATGGGATAATCTGCCATAATATCACCTTAACTGTTGTTTAAAAATGCTATGAACTCCAATGCTCTTGCCTTAACATCCGATGTCACGCAAACAGCTATCTGTGTCTGTGGAATCGGCTCCTCCTCACAACTGAAGTAGGTTAAAGCATCTTTCTCTCTTATGTAAGTCACGGTCTGTCTCACTGCCTTACCTGTCAGCGAACGTCTCTGTCCGTCTGCGTTCTTAACGACATCGCTTCCAGACAAAAACGTGAGATTGCTTCCGTTTCCGGTCATTGTTGTCTCTTCCGTGCTTCCATAGTAAATGTATCTGTATATTGTCACATCACCTATGGCTTTCAGGCTTACATATTCCGTATTTCTGTCTGCCATATATTGATCGTAAAGATAAAACAGATCATTCAAATGTGCTCTGGCCACCTGTGCCGCATAAGCACCGGCCACTGTGTTTCCATCATTTCCCAACATGGAAAACGCTGTAATCACCGCTGCGAGATCCTCGTCTGAAAGTGATGACAACGGACCTCCGAAGAAATCATCCAAAGCCGCATCCAATCCGTTCACGGAATACAAATCTATTCCGTTTCCGGTTCCACCATCATCAGCATCTGCTGCAGCTTTATCCAATATGTTTTTCATCAAAGCGTTGTTGCCGCTGTCTTCTCCCGAACCGCTTCCGCTTCCTGAACTACTTCCGCTTCCTGAGCCGCTTCCGCTTCCCGTTCCACTTCCGCTTCCCGAGCCACTTCCGTCTCCCGTTCCACTTCCGCTTCCCGTTCCACTTCCGCTTCCTGAGCCACTTCCGTCTCCTGAGCCACTTCCGTCTCCCGTTCCACTTCCGCTTCCTGAGCCACTTCCGTCTCCTGTTCCACTTCCGCTTCCCGAGCCACTTCCGTCTCCTGTTCCACTTCCGCTTCCCGAGCTGCTTCCGCTTCCTGAGCCACTTCCGTCTCCCGTTCCACTTCCGCTTCCTGAGCCACTTCCGTCTCCCGTTCCACTTCCGCTTCCCGAGCTGCTTCCGCTTCCTGAGCCACTTCCGCTTCCCGAACCGCTTCCGCTTCCTGAACCGCCGCTCATTGAAGAGAGCTTATCCTGAAGCTTTGCGAGTGCATCCTTTGCTCCAAGTGCCGCCAGTCCGGATACAGCTGCTTCCAGCTTTGTGGTATCTCCGCCTCCAAGGGCTGATACCGCTGAATTGTAAAGTGAATCTATAAGTTTATCCTCACCTGCACCCATGGCTGCTCTCGCCTGTTCCTTTTCTCTGGTGGATGCATTTTCGGAATTCAAAATTGCATTGAGCTTATCTGTCTCGTCCGTTATTTTTTTCTTTACTTCCTCGATTTCGGCTTCCTTCTGTTTAGCTCCCTGAAGGTCGTTATTATCGAGGCAGCCCTGCTTTTCCTCCTCAAGCTCGTTCATCTCACTCTGAAGGTTTTGCAGGTCACTTCTTAAGCTTTCATTCTCTGCGAGTATCTGTTCAACCACATCCCTGAGCCACTCTATATGCTCGTCGTTCACTATGGTGCAGTTGGCCTTCGCATTGTCTATCTTTATCCAATCGTAAAGTTCTGTCGTCCAATCTATCCTGTCAAATATAAAATCCAGTGCTTCCGCCGGTTCCATACGTTTGCGTTTGGCATCTATCAAAAATTCAAGTTCGGACCTGGCAGCTTCCATATCGTCATACTGCGCCGTCAGATATGACTCAGCCGCAACCGCTCCCGATGATCTGAGTGCCGTAGTGTATTCCTCGGAAACACCTGACGAAATTGCACTTTTGTATAATGTGTCCGCTTCCGGAAGAAATACGCTCTCAATCCTTGTATACTCGGATGACTGGTTTGCTATCAATCCATCACGGATGTTATACAAATCCATGAGTCCGTCCACCGCATCCTTTGAGGAGGATTCTATAACCGACATACTGAAGTCATATTCGTATCTTCCCAGTATGGTTTCTCCGTCTTCTATGAGTGAATTTGACAAGTGATCGTAATATGCGTTTGAAGCGCTCTCTTCGGCACTTGAAAAACCTTCTGTCTCTGAGATTGAGGTTACAAATGTTCCGCTGTAAAAACCGACACCCTCAAGAAGCTTATCTCCCAAAGGAGTCATCAAAGCTTCAGGCTCCTGGATGAGTTGTCTGAATACCTCGGCTCGTCTTGTGGAATCCACTTTTCCCATAAGGTTGTAAACAACCTCAGCTCTCTCATTGTCCCCATTTGCCATCAGAGAATTGTATAATTCCTGAAGAGTTGCCAACCTGCTGTCACAAAGATCTGTCAGATCGTTATGAACATCATTGTCAAAGAAATCGTAAAATGCATTGTATACGTAGGTGTCCATATCCACGGATCGCTCCGCGTTATCCCCTTCTTCGTAGATATCTCCGCCGCCAAAAAGGCTTCTGATTCCCGATACAACCCTCTGTCCTCTCATCTTTAGGAAGTCCGCAAGCGAAGGTTCCTCTGCGTTTTCGTCCCCTGCATAAGCTTTTCTCAAAGCCGACAATTCAGGCAAATGATACAAATCATAAGGATCCGGATCGTCGAATCCGCCAACCACGGAACCCGTCTTTGCATCCAGCATCACACCATCCGCTCCGACTACCTTTGTGATGTAGAGTTCCGCCAACTCTTCCTCTGTGGCTGCAACTCCACTTTCAGGTCCCAAATCCTTAAGCCCTGCTGCATCGGTGATGTTTCTCCATGCACCGCCTGCCAGTTCCGAATAATAGTATCTCGTGGTCTGTTCAGACTCCGATGCGCTCTCATCAGCCTCTGCAAAAAGGTCGTCCGTCAAAGCCGAAAGAGCAATCAGATAAGTTCCGATAAACAGGGTGGAATTCTCTATATCATGGGTTGCCCTGTAATCCTTGTACTTTATTGCAGTTGAGGGATCAAAGGCTGCAAATGATCTCAACTGGGGAACAGCTATGATTCCCAGGATTAGGGTTGCCACAAGTACAAGAGCGGCCAAGAGCTTATCAAAGCCCTTTTTATTCTTTTTTATCCTATACCTCGTATCCTTACGAACCTTGTAATCCTTGTCCCCCATATCATTCCCTCTGACTGTCAAAGAAAATCATCAGTTCATTTGTGTGTATTATACTTTACACACCTACACTCTTTCTGTACAAAAGTACTAGTCAAGAAACACTACTCAGTTTGTTTTATTATTGCTCTGGCGTAGATGTCCGCCTTGGCATCATAAAGGTAATTCTTATCTGCGTCATAGCATTTGATTACGACCTGATCTATGGACTCCTCCAATGCTTTCGGATATCTTATTCCTTCATCCACACCACATAACTCTTCAGAAATCAAAGCATGTCCATCTGCATCATATACCACGAAATATTTCATGTTTTCTATGGCATTCGGTATAAGCTTAAATGTGACGGTCGTGTCATCCGAATTTTCTGTAAGTTCATAGCTTCCGACCTGATTTGGAAGTTCCGTTGTTCCCTCGTATGCAGGTATCAAAAGTTCACCCTGAAGTATTCCCGGATCTATCTCGCAATCTGCTATGAATGTATCTCCGTCGTAAAGTCTTATGATTACTTTTTCAACGTTGGCGGTAGCCGTCATAAGATGTGTTATGACACTGTCTGAAGCTGTTCTCTCGCCAACTTTTGTTCCGTCGCACCAAAGTTCGAAATCCGTAATGTTGTATTTGAAATCTTCAGGAACACTTATTCCCAAATCAAATACCAGGGTCTCATACTTCGGAACAATGTAATATGAGGCTCCCGAAATGTTATTTGCCACTACGAGCTGAGTCCCGAATTCATTTCCGAAATCTTCTCCGGTGAGTATCTTATCCAATGCTCCGCAGGTCAAACGGTTAAAGCTGTTTACATTCTGGCTGAAGGTAGTAAGTGCATCGAGTTCCTGTAGCTGTAAATCCTCGTAGGCATCAAGGATTGAATTGTATTCTGCTGCATCTATCTCACCGAGCCTGTACTGTATTCCCGACTCCTTGTAGCCCTCTTCCTTATCCTGTCTCTGTTCCTGCAAAAGCGTGTATGTATTTCTAAGGCCAATGTAGGTATTGAATGCGTCTTCAACTTCGTCCTCTTTGTCGGACTCGGCGATCTTAAGCTCTGTCGTAGTGTTGTAATATTCTAAGATAGTGTCGTAAAGTGCATTTGGGTCATCCTGCATATACCACGATCCGTCAGCTTTTCCTTTGAAAAGGGTCTTTGCAAAGCTGAATCTGATCGGCCAGATACCTATCTTGTAACTGCCTTCCCAATATCTGTCGATAGCCTTGAGAAACTGCTTGTTAGCCTGTTTCAGTTTTGTTTTGTTTATGGTCTTTCCTGCTACTACCGAATTATAGTATGGGGCAATTATAGCCATGTCCCCGGATTTCATATTGCTGCTTATTGCACTGTAGACCGTTGTAACATCAATGTAAGCAAGACTTTTGTTCGCTCTGCTTTCATAGATTTCCGAATCGTTATCCAACGTATGTTGTTTAAGATACTTAAGGTCTTTTCTGTCCAGCTTATTTATGATATCCGTGGTGTAAGGTACCAAAAGCTTATAGTCGGAAAGTGTAGGGTCCGAAACATTGCCGTAATCATCCACAAAACCCACCAGCTTGGCTAACTTTTTACATGCCGCATTCGTAGAGCTTATGGTGGAAACTATCTTTGACTCTATGTCCTTTACTCCCTGCTCCGCCTCTTTTAAGTCAGCATCGTTTTTTTCTCCGGTAGCCACCATTGCCGCCACCTTAGCCTTCTTATCTTTTGCGATAAGCAGTCTTTCCTCATCCATTTCTATGGATTGACGCCCTTTATATATGGTGATATAGAGGTCTGTCACCTTCTCATTCAAATCGAGTTTGAGCGCCTCTATCTCTTTTTTGGTTTCTCTTACCTCCTCCAATGCTTCCATAGGTTCATAGGTTGTCTCCCTTATTTCCTCAAAAGTGAGGTCCCTAGGAAAATCCATTGAAAAAAGGAATCTCCAGTGAAAATGTTTTACGTATTCTCTTTTTATCGCTGCGGACTTTACTTTGTTCTCATACTCGGCCTGTTTTTTTTCAAGCTTTTCGTTGAGATCGTCCAGTTTCACGCTTGTGGCATAGGCCAGCTTTTTTGCAGCATCCAAAGTGAGTGTCTTTGAAGGTACATGCTTTGATTCCGAACTCTCGGAAGTAGCAGTCGAGTTCGTTGCATCTCCCCAGCCACTGCCTGTACCCTGCTCTGAAGGCACATCAACGGTAACTGCTTTGGATCTTCCCCCGGAAAAAAACACTATGACGCCGGCAAGAAGAAATGCTGTCGCGATAAACGCTTTCCACGGTATTCTTTTCTTTCTGATTCTTCTTACCTTGCGATCATTCATACTATGAATCCCCTTCATCCATAGACGATATAAAATACATATCAAAACCGCTGCCACCGGAATCTCTTGTCAAAAACGAATAAACAAGTCCGTTCTTTTCAAATGAATACAAGTAAACCGGATAATTGTACGTGTAGGAATTTACCGTTATCAAATCCTGAAGTTCCGTAACCACGTCCATCTCAGGTGCCCCTGAATATACGGATTTCAGTTTTGACATCTCATATATGCCCACAAGTTCCGGATATGTGGCATAGGAATCACCCTGATAAGAAGGATTTCCCAGCACTTCTTTTATATCCGAAACCGAACTGCACACATTGTTGCCAAATTTGATGTAGTCCCTAAGGACATATATCTCTTTTATTGTTGAAGCATCTCCGATTTCCTCATTATCCACCGGAATCGAATAAATAACATCTATATCGGAAAGATATACTCCCATGTATTTGGATCCGCTGTAAACCTTGCGGTGTCCTACATATGCGCTTGCAAGCTCCGAGGTCTGCATTCCGACCATCTGGCTGTAAGCTATATCATCAGCTGCAAATGTTCCTGTGAATGCCATGTTTCCGGAAGTGTCGTAAAGCATTCCTGTGCCTTCCTTCATTCCGGCAACAAATTCTCCCTCATATTCCATGGCGCCGCTCTCACGAAACAGCTTTCCGTTGCCGCTAAAAAGGTTTTCATGAAAATTACCGGTGTATTTAACTACCTCTCCCGGATAATAGAGTGTGCCGTTTCCCTCATACTTGCTCTTATCAAATGAGCCAATGTAGACCTTGTTGCCATCTCTGTCAAACAAAGTTCCGTAACCGCTCACGTAGCCCTTCTCGACATTTCCTTCATATGCCAAATATCCACCCTTACCCTTAATCCTTACAGTGCCAGACTGAATTCTAAGCATGGCGGATGTGTATTTGTATGTCTTAATGCCGTCGGCACTGCTGAAGGAACCGAAAGGCGCTCGCACCATCACTATGTACAAAAGCGAAACCGATCCGAGTATCACTACTACGGCAAACGCCAGTTTCTTAGATACCATCCAGTTTCCGATTGTATAGTAGTCATTCTTATGCTGTGGTTTGATGTCCAGGAGCTTTACAAAGAATTCCCTGACCTTTGTAAATACCCTTGTCCTCAAATAAGAAAGACTGGTATACATCCGGAGTTTGGTGACGATTGGCATTATTCTGGATTTAATTGCATTAACGATTACTGAAAAAAAACCCTGATTCATCTAATCACCCGTCAATCCATATGCAATCTTAAAAGTTCTTCAGCCGGACCCTGATTCAATAATCTCTCACTCTCGAAGAGATACCATTTTACAAGTGCGTCCTTAGGCACTTCCTTCAAAATCTCCGAAAACAAATTTCTCGCAAGATAGAAATTTGAAGATTTAAAGCTTTCCATTGCCTTGCTGTATTTTTCCAGATTCTCTTTCTTGCCGTTCCTGATGCTTACAGGATTTGCGGCCAAAACTTCATAGAGATCCAGTTTTATTTCGCCTTCGCGGATATATCCCACGTAACGAAGTCCATCGGAAATGCCCTCGTGTCTCTTCACACTCTCGGTAATGCAAAGGCAAAGACCAAGTTTTCTGAGCCACATCGAGTATTTCTCCAAAAGAGCTGATTCTTCCGAATACAAAAATGCTATGCTCTGAAGACTTGTTCCGGCCACCCCGTATCTAAACTGTCCAAAATGCAGCACCACTCCGGCTCTCGGGCTTCCCGGCCAGACGTTACTCTCCTCGTGGCAGAAATCAATTCCAAACGGAAGGACCTGTTCCTTCTCCTTGAACACTATTTTCACCAGGCCGACACTCATATCACTTGATACAAGGACACCTCCGCTTTTTTCCTGGTGTTTTTCCATAATTGAAAGAAGCCTGTTCATGTCGGAAATATTGTCAAGCATTCTCATTTGCTCATCTGCCACTGACAAAATGGCTTCTGTTCCGTTAAATTCCGCCACATCCCCGACTTCCACTTCAGCGATTGAAGTCTTGTCCAGGATGGTCTCTATCTTTTTTGGGGCAAATCTGAAATATGCCTCATATACCTGATATGCGGTGTAATTCATTCTTCTGAATGCCATCGCTATCTCGCCCAATGCTTCCCAATGTTTGGCTATGCGATATGGTTTGTTCTCCGGTATTACAACTTCCTCTCCGCTTCCCTTTGACACTTCACCCATCGTATCCGAAAGCTGATGTAATGCTCTGTATTCAAAGAAGCTCTTTACCGAGAATATAATGGCAAATATGAGAAGAGCCACTCCTAAAAATAACCAGACCCTTAACATATCCCAGATATTTATCTCTTCCAGCTTGTAAAGCCCTGCCAAAACGTACGGAACCTGATTGTCCCCTTCTTTCATGGAGATTACCGACACGGCATATCTTTCTCCGCGATAACGTATCACGCCATGTGCACTCTTGTCAGAGACAGCCTTCATACAAAGCTTTTCAAATTCGCTGCCGTAAAGATCTTCGCAGCTCATATTGTTTCGTCCTCTCTTTGAGGCTACAGTTTCAAGGTTGCCGTCGATAACCAATGTATCCCAAAGAGATCCCGACAGGCTTGTCTTTAAGGAATCATAGTTGTCATCTAAAGTGAGTTCATCGGCAACCTTATCTTTAAGTGCATCCAAATAACCGTCCATAAATGACAAGGTGGCCTGCTCCGTCTCCCTTAACCCTCTCAAATGTCCCGGAACACCGGTAAGGGAAAGCAGAACTGCCATTCCGCAAATGCATAGAATGGCTACTGAAATAAACGGATGTCTGTTGCAAAGGATGATTAGTGCAAGAATAGCTATCGCACCTGTTGCCAAAAGAACCAGAAATACAGTTGTTACCGTAGGAAAAGCATGCATTCGGTTTATAAATCCGATGCTTGCGGATAAATATGCGTTCTTAGCAGTTTCATCTATCTTGAAGTATTCCCCCGGTGCTTCTTTATCTGTCCAAATATTGAGGACACCACCCCTGTAAACTGCTTCGAGATAAATTGAACCATCGGTGGATTTCTTCTCAAATATCTGCTTTGGAGTTTCTGTCTCCTCGTTTTCATTCGAAAACTCATGTATTACAGAACTCTCGATACTGAAAATGTATGCGCCTGAACCATCCTCCTCCACGACACCTATATAGAATTCCCCCGCCTCCTCTGAAGCGGATGAAACTCTGGTGTCTTCCGGAAGACTGAAAGCTGAAGATTGTTTCATTGGATTAAGATTGGCATCAAAAAGAACGAGAACATGATATCCCCCTGTGGCAGCGACAATCATCGGGCCTTCTTTCCATGTTCCAATGTACTCAAAGGCAGATAATCCCAGTGTCTCAGCGCTGGTTAAGACATCTAATTTGTTCTCTGTAAATTTGTAAGCAGAGGAGCCATTGCTCCTTTGATCAATCACATATGACACTTCATCTGATGAACAGCCACCAAGATATGCACCCTTTCTTTCCGATGAATCCATGGAAAGAAGTACCCCCTGCATAATGCATAAAATTGCGACAATCCAAACGATCAGCGCCAATATCAGCATTCTTCTTTTCATATAGTTTATCTCTGCTATTTAGATAGATTCTCCGTTCCTATAACCTTAAAATGGTTATACAGGAAGGAAAGCCACAACACGTCTCCAAATATAATCTGAGAAATCAGTGATAAAAGTGCTATTACAACCAGTATCACGGATATACGCAACAGTATTGCAAATATCCTGTCGCGATTTCTCATATACACATTTTTTATCTTGGCAAGGATTCCTCTCTTTTCTTTAGGAACCGCTGCAATCCTTATATCCCTGTACAGCTCGCTGAACCTCGAATAGCTCCGATTGGCCATCTTTCTGGTTATCAACTGATAGCTTATTGTCTTGTCGGAAGACTGAGGTTCCAGGATATCTCGGATAATGTTGGCACAGGCATATACGCATTCCGCCTCACCATGGTCCAGGTCGAACTCCTTCAAATCTATCTCATATCCGAAGAAGATTTCATCATCCACATCTATGTTTACCTGACGCTGCTTGAGTATCAGATATAGCAGCTGCCATGGTATATGGGAACCTATGCAGGTCACCAGTATATTCATTGCGATGTCCTCGCATCTGGTGAGGCTGTACGCATCCCCCATATAAAAACTGTCGATGGGTCTGGCCTGTTTGTATGGGAAGACCATCATAAGGTCTCCCTCGGAGATAAAGGTATCCACGATTCTTTCTGCCGCTGTGTCCGATGTTTCCTCAAGAAGCTTCAGAAGATGCTTCACTATCGAGTGATCGTGCACACAGAGCACGGTGTAAAGATCGTTTGCAGACGAGCGAAGGTCACGACAAACATAAACATCGTTTTTTTCGCCTTTTAAAGATACCTTTACAACCAGAAGCTGCTGTCTGGCAGATTCAAACGTCATTCATTATCCCCATTGAAATCTTTTTTCTTTACGATGGCGTATGCATAAGTTGAAATCATCGGCATATCCGTGCAGTAAATCCTGATTTCATATACGCCTTCCTTGGAAGGTGCCGTGTAGATACCGTCTGCAGATATCTCACCGCTTCCCGGTTCTGTAAGCTCGTATGAAATGGATGCCGGCTCCATATTGTGATATGAGATACCGAAATAATGATTCTCCTTGACTCCCATAACGAAGGTAGGTGTCTCAGCTGAAATACTCTGATTTTTGTCGGCACGTACCTTTTTGGTATCCGTTCCCGAAGGGAATCTGATGGCTACCCAACGATATGTCAGCACCAGAAGATCCGCATCCTCCAAAAGCTGTGCAGCAACCACGAAACTTCCTTTATCATTCAGCACTTTCACGGCAGTCTCTGCCTTGGCTGCACCGGCCTGATTGAACAGACGGGAGTTGCCGTAGATTGTGCTCTTTGCATTCTGTCCCAAAGACTCGTCCTCAGAGAGATACTCGTATCCCACTTCCACATATACATTTCCGTTTCCGAGTCCGTGTACTATCTCTCCGGAATAACAGATATCTCCTTCTCTTGCATCCATCCCGAGAGGTATCTCAACTATACCTGTAGCGTATTCGATACCGTTTGAAACAGGAGCCGCACTTTCCGTCACCGGAGAAGGAGCTGCTACGACATTTACATCTCTGATATCAACATCCTTCTTAAAGAACTCGAGTAAATCTCCTCGTTTCAAATCGTCCGAAGGAGCGGAAATGTATTTTTTGACGTTCTTTTCTTTTACTTCTTCTATTACATAAGCGCTGTCGGTTCTAACAAGACGAAGTTCGGCAAGCGGAATATAATCTCCTGCTCCTCCCACTGAACGCATCTCGAGAGACATCTGTCCAAGGCGCTTATTTACAAGTTTTAATGGGGAAATATCTTCCAGGGAAATCCTGACTGAAAAATTGCTGTCAACCGGAATCTCCGTGCCATCTTCGCTTCCCACTGCCGAACGGGATTGAAGGATGACATTGGTCTCAACGGCATCTGTATTTAAAACCTTGAGCCAGTATTCAAGATTGCATACTTCACCTCTTGAAAGGTGGAGGTCCTTGACATCAATGGCTACATCATGGCCGCCTGCTGCGGTCTCAAAACCAGGCACCTGAAGTACACCGTGATAATCCAAATCCACATCGACGTTGCTTCGTTTGGTAATCTTCACGATGATTTTTACATTCTGGCCCTTGCACACTGTTCCGGGCATGATTACTTCGCCGGAATAATTGCTTGTTGTAAACAGATTTTCGCGAGTCAGAAGCTCGCTCTCCATTTCAAAAGGTTTCTCCAGCTCAGCTGTATCGACGAGATACAGTTCGTATCCCTCCGTGATCCTGTTGTATTCGTATTCTTTGTCCGTATCCGAATGAATCGGTGAATATACGGTATGTGCAGGTTTCTCGCTGTAACGAAGGCAAAGCGTTACATC
>JAILLZ010000063.1 GCA_024692885.1 Lachnospiraceae bacterium
CCAGAGATTTGCTTACAGCTTCCTTCAGATTCCACCTCACGATGAACACCCTTGCTGTTCAGCTATACACTTCCCACTATCTGGGCGTGTTCGGGACTTTCACCCGTTAGAGCGCGCCCATGGCGCGCAAACACAAAAAGGGATGTATTCGCATACATCCCTTTAACTATGTCTGATTATCAGTGGCAGATTTAGCTCTGTATCTGCGATCTTGCAAGTCCAAGAATCTCATCCAAAATATCATTTGTGTCATTTACATCATGCGCACACTCATTTGAAAGAGTGAGTGATGATTCGGATGAAGCCGCAACCTCTTCCGAAGTAGCGGAAAGGTTTGTAATGGCATCCATAACAGATGTATTTGCATCAACACATGAGTTTACGTTTGCGGATATCTCTTCCACACTTGTTGAAAGTGTCTTAACCGATTCAAGAATAACAGCAAACTTGTCACCGGTTTCTCTGATGAGATCTCCCTGTTTGTTGGAAGACTGAACTGATTTGTTCATATTATCTGAAGCAAGACTTACTCTGTCTATGAGTTCATCAATGGTAGAAGAAATCTGCTCAGCGGACTGCTTGGTATTCTCGGAAAGCTGACGAATCTCATCGGCAACAACCGCAAATCCTTTTCCTGCCTCTCCTGCTCTGGCTGCCTCGATAGATGCATTCAAAGCAAGAAGGTTTGTCTGTGATGAAATACCAAGAATTGTATTTACAATATCTTTAACTGTTTCTGCAGACTCAGCAAGACGAGTTGTCATTTCTGCTGTTTCCTCATTGATATGAGCTGTGTCAACAGCCTGTTTTTCAAGGTTTGCAATGATGTCTCTTCCTTCACTGACATTGTCTCTTACATCATTTGAAAGTTCGAGCATCTGTTTTGATTCTTCAGATATATTTTCAAGGGACTCTGTGATATTTGAGTTCATCTCTGTCTGAGTCTGGATAGCTTCTGCTGTCATGGTTACGGAGCTTGATATCTGCTCAACAGCTGTAGCGGAAGCCTGAACCTTGTTATTTAAGCTTTCCATTGCAACATTAGCATCTTCGAGTTTTTCTCTGATTTTAGCTGATGTTTCCTGAATATGTTCTGCACTCTCGGTCTGTTCTTTTGCTCTTCTTTCGATGTCGTCCATCGTTTCACCGATCTGTGCATCGTTTCGACGTACAACCAAATAGCACATAAGTGAGAACAAAACCACGAAAGCAAGGTTTGTAGGAACCATGAATACGCTTTCAACATCTGCTGCTGCACCGGATACATAATAAATAATCATAAAGATAATGTTTTCAATGATTGCGGTAGCGCAAGCGATACGACATATTTTCGTACTGTTGTATGCAACAACCGCTATTCCGATAAGCACACCAAATGCATAAAGATAAGGTGTTTCACCTGAGCCAACCAGCATGGTAAGATATCCGACTGCCAAACTTAAAAGCATCGGGTAATGGCCTTTTTCATTCTTTCCCAAAAGAATGTATCCAACTATCATAATAGCAATACACAGGGCTTCAACAACCACCATGACTATTGTGAACGTAAGGTTTCTGTCACCTGCATAAAGAATTGTCGCAGCCATCATAAAAACCTGTATTATTACTCCGAGGCTCATGACCGTTCGGTTATTCTCCAACATGTGTTTCTGCTCAAGACTCATTGTAATTCCCCTTCCATGTATATTATGTATTTGTCAATAAATAGTACGAATTTACTATATGATTATAGCAATACAAAGTACCGTGTGCAATACAAATTTTAAGTGTTTGTTTCATCGTATCGGAACTATTTCATTCGATTATTTCACTGCATCACAGCTCTTCTCTTGCAAGTATTTCTCCATTATCTCGGAAAGTTCACCCATCTTTCGGTATGTATTTTCGTTTTTACAGTTTACTCGTTCAAACAAACGATTTGCATAATCATGCTCGCGCACTATCTCAAGACTCTCCTTGAAATTGAGATCGTAAATATAGGCAATATATGAAATCCACATATCGAGATGCGTCTCCCTCTTTGCATTCAAGAGGGGCTCATGCGCCGCAAAAGTATTGTATGCATACTCCGAAATATCCTCCATGCACAATTCTTCCATAGTGACATCAAGCATGGTTGGAATGTCCTCAATAAGCTTTGTGTGGAAATTGTCTATCTTGTCGGCATCTCTAATTATCTTGGAATGCAACAATTCCCTTCCTGTAAGGATTTCATCCGGCTTAAAAACTCCGTGGTTTTTTATGCTCTCATACATTATATTGTCATACTCATCCGTTTCGATGAAATTCCTTATCTTACCTTCGTCAAAGAGTATTCTGTTGCTAAGTACTGCATGGGGAACTATGGAATCATCGAAGCTTCCCGTTTCTTTGAGCTGAACAAAGCGGCCGATGTCGTGAAGCAGGCCGATAAATTTCGCCAGAAGAACATCTTCCTTATCTAGATTCATCTTGGTTGAGATTTCCTCCGCAACCTGCACCACCCTCATCGTATGAGCGACTTTTAATGCTATCTTGTCATCCTTTGTATCAAAATCTCTCAAATATATCTGAAATGCGTGTTTTGCCTTGGTGAAGTCTTTTTCTTCTATACTCATATTTTCCTCCAAAATAACCTTTGTATTTATGATACTCTTCTCGAGTGTACTTTCCAATGATATTTAGATGTCACTTTGTGCATTATCATTGCAATTCTCGGACTACGGGCTCAAGTTTTTCTATGCATTTTTGAGGGGTTATAGTAACTCA
>JAILLZ010000080.1 GCA_024692885.1 Lachnospiraceae bacterium
CGGATATGCTTTTATAACCTGCGGTGGAATAACCACGAGATATCCGGCCAATACTATCAAATCCGGCTCGTATTTTTTTATTCCCTCAAGCAAGGCATCATTGAAAAGCTCTCTTGTCTCAAAAGTCTTTGGTGAAATGCACTCTGCCTTAATATTTGCCTGCTTTGCACGCTCTAAGGCATATGCATTTTTGTTGTTGCTTATAACCGCAACTATCTCTGTATTTGTGACTTTTCCGTCATTTATGGCATCCATGATGGCCTGAAGATTTGTGCCTCCACCGGACACCAAGACTACTACTTTTAACATTGTTTTCCTCTATTTCTATGATGACTCTGTCATCTTCTGTCTTATCGTTTATGCGCTACTTAGGCAGAATTTTAAACGAGCTCTACGCCTATCTCGCCGTCCTCGATGCAGCCAACCACATAAGGTGTGTCCCCGGCACTTCTCATGGCTTCCATTGTTTTTTCCACATCGTCTTTATCAACTGCAACAATCATTCCAAGACCCATATTAAAGGTATTGTACATCATCTTGTCATCGATGTTTCCTGTTTTCTGAAGCAATTTAAAGATAGGTGGAACATCATAGCTGTCAAGCTTAACTACAGCCTTTTTGCCATCGACAAGCATTCTTGGAATGTTCTCGTAGAATCCGCCACCTGTAATGTGGCTGCAAGCCTTTACTTTTACTCCAGCATTTTTTACCGCCTTAAGTGCCTTCACATAGATTCTTGTAGGCTCGATAAGCGCTTCTCCAAGAGTCTTTCCAAGCTCGTCATAATATGTATTCAACGACTCCTCGGTCATTTCAAAAACTTTTCTCACAAGCGAAAATCCGTTTGAATGAACTCCCGTACTTGCCATTCCGATGAGAACATCCTCGGCTTTTAAGTTTTCACCGGTGATAAGGTCCTTCTTGTCGCATACGCCGACAGCAAATCCTGCAAGATCATACTCATCCTCAGGCATGAGCCCCGGATGCTCAGCGGTCTCTCCTCCCACAAGGGCTGCGTCAGACTGCTTACATCCTTCTGCTACGCCCTTTACAATTGTCGCTATCTTTTCCGGATAATTCTTTCCGCAAGCTATGTAATCGAGGAAAAACAACGGTTCTCCACCCGCGCAGGCTATGTCGTTTACGCACATTGCAACTGCGTCTATACCTATGGTGTCATGCTTGTCCATGAGAAAGGCAAGTTTAACCTTGGTTCCGCATCCGTCGGTTCCTGAAAGAAGCACAGGCTCCTCCATCTCTTTTATCTTAGAAAGAGAAAAAGCTCCGGAAAAACCTCCCAAGCCACCTAAAACCTCAGGTCTCATGGTCTCTTTTACAAAACCTTTCATAAGCTCCACTGACTTGTATCCGGCTTCAATATCAACGCCTGCACTCTTGTAATCCATTGTGAGTCCTCCTAATAAATCCAACATCACTTATAAGTGAATCTGATATTTCCAACGGAATAATAACACACCATTTCCAAAGTGTAAAGGACACAAAAAAAGGAAGGCCAATTTCTTAGCCTTCCATCATCATACTTCTTCTGCTGTATTCTGTTTTTTCCGACATTCCCAGTTTCTTTCCCTGAGATTTTACAATCGTGATATTCAAATTCTGTGGCTCAAGAAGATCAAGTTTATGTCCGCTGTAGAGTTTTACCACAGGGCGAAGATTGTGGATTCCCGAGTTTTCCACAATGATTGCTTCTCTTCCGTCCGAAAGTTCAACATCAGTTCCCTTTAAGAAAAGAGGAACGTATTTCTCAAGCAAAATCACGCAGTCCAAATCAAAGAGTGTTCCGCAGTTTCCCATGAGATACTCCAACGCCTCAAATGAAGAGTACGCTTCCTTATAAGAACGCGCTGCGGTAAGCGCGTCATAAACATCAGCCACATGAAGAATCTTGGTGTAGATTGTCTGTTTTTCTCCCGGAATTCCTGCCGGATATCCTGAGCCATCCACATTTTCATGGTGATACAAAACAGCAACCTTTATATGTGCTGAAATATCCTGTCTGTCTTTGATTGCCTGATAAGACATTGTCGGATGAGATTTTATAAGGTTATATTCCTCCGGGGTAAGTCTTCCCTGTTTATTGAGAATTTCCGAAGGAATCATAAGTTTTCCAAAATCGTGCAAAAGCGCTGCCGTAGTGATATATCCCAACTCGGATGCACGAAGCCCGTAACCTATTCCCATGGCACAACAAAGAATGGCAACATTCATGGAATGTGCGTAGGTATAGTTGTCATAGCTTCTGATGTCCTGCATATTCATAGAAAGATTCGGATCGTTCAGCATCTCGCTGACTATTCCCGAAGCCACCTGACGACATCCGTCGATGTCCATCTTTTTCAGGCACTCCATTCCCTTTTTCCTTAATCCCGGAGATATAGGTGAATTTATATCTATCTCCTCGGAAAAATCATCTTCTATATATATGCCGTGGAAACCGTACTGGTACAAACGATCGATGTATGTATGGTTTATTTTTCCATGTACTCCGAGAAGAACTCTTCCGCTGTCATCAAGAATGTCATATGCCAGCTTCATCCCGGGAATAACACGATCAAGTGTTATGTAGCGCATTAATTATTTGCTCCTATTTCTATTAAAAAAACAAGAAGTAATTCTAATATTTTTCTGTAAAAAATCAACCCTGTAATTCGACTCATCAAGGTCCCAATATACTTTTCACGCATACGAATATGCAACAAATATACCATATTAGAGACAATAACTCAATAAAACGAATGTACTGCAACTCAACTTAAATGTGTTTTTTACAAAGTAAAAAGAGCAACCACGAGGCTGCTCTTTTCGGAGAAGGTATTTTTACTATGGGGTAATAGTAAAAACTATATAAAAAGTATTTGGGGGTTTTTACGAGAATTATAGTATCATCCGGTTGACATAAAGTGTTGCCAAACATACCATTTTTTTAAAGAAGTTTTTGTGCACATTTCACAAAAATCAGTACCTTTAGCCTATGTGTAAAAACCATTCGTTATTATAACTTTATCCGTAAATATTTTTTTTACTATATATAACGTTACATAAAAACCCCCATGTCCTACAATAATGTCATTACACTAGCATTTGGATTGACATGAGGGTTTATATTTATGACTTCATATTTATAAACAGTTATTATTTTACGACTTCAAATTTGTAGACAGTGCTTGTCTTATATGCATCGTTTGCCTTTAATATAGGCGATTCAAACTCATCGTGATTCATGGCATCCGGAACATACTGGGTTTCAAGGCAGAATCCTTGGCGTTTTTCGTAGGTTGCTCTGTCCTTGCCCTTTACACCTGAAATATAGTTTCCGGCATAGAGCTGCACTGCAGGGCAGTCGCTTTCGCATGTGAGCTTGATTCCTGTTTTATCGCTTATGGCCTCGGCGAAAGTTCTCATGCCTTTTCCGTCAACTATATAGTTGTGATCGTATCCGCCAGCATAGTTGAGCTGATCATAATCGTCGTTGATTCTGTCTCCAATTACATGAAAATCAAGGAAATCGAAAGGTGTTCCCTTTACGTCTCTGATTTCACCTGTAGGAATTGAGCCCTTGTCTGTCGGTGTGAATGTTGAAGCATAAACCTTTAATCTCTGTGAAAGGCAATCGCCTGCGTCATGTCCGTCAAGATTGATGTACATGTGGTTTGTCATATTTGCGATAGTGTCTTTATCCGCCTTAGCTTCATAATCTATACGAAGGCTGTCGTCATCGCCCAAAGTATAGGTCACCTTGATTTCCATATTTCCGGGGAAATCCTGCTCCATATCAGCACTTTCAACAGTAAACTCAACAATGTTTTTCAGCGAGTCAACTACATTTGACTTCCAAACCTTCTTGCCTATACCGTTCTTTCCGCTGTGAAGGTTGTTGTCTCCGTCATTTTTCTCAGCCTGATACTTAACTCCGTTTATAGTAAACTCACCTTTTCCGATACGGTTGCAATTTCTTCCTATTATAGCGCCGAAGTTGCAGTCGTCTTTCTCATATTCTTCCAAAGTGTCATAGCCCAAAAAAACGTCTGTCATCTTGTCATTTTTATCTTTTATCTCAAGGGAAACAAGGATTGCACCAAATTCTGTGATTTTGAGTCTGGTTCCGTTTTTGTTTGTGAGCGTATAGATTTTAACGCTCTCCCCCTTAGAAGTTTTTCCAAATTCCTTACTTATTATCATTATTCCTCAACCTCCTTCTGTTTGGTCTTTGCCTGCTGTATAGCCTCATTAAGCTGGAGCATCTTATCATCCAGCATTGATACGATTTCAGAGCAGTCTCTAAGGTCTCTGCTTATATAATCCGGCGCGTCGCCCTCGAACTTGTAAAAAATCTTATGTTCCAGACTTGCCCAAAAGTCCATTGCCATGGTTCTTATCTGGATTTCAACCTTCACCTGCTCGGTTTTGTCGGACAAAAATACCGGTATGGTCACTATCATGTGATAGCTCTTGTAGCCGCTTGGTTTTGGATTTCTGATATAGTCTTTGACTGATATGACGGTAATGTCGTTCTGTCTGCCTATCATGTCCGCTATGCGGTAGATGTCTGTGGTAAAAGAACACACTATCCTCATTCCGGCTATATCGTTGACGTACTGAAGCATGTTGACAATATTGATTTCCTTGCCATGCCTTTTCAGTTTTTTTGCGATACTCGTAGGTGATTTTACTCTGGCTTTGACGTACTCCAGCGGATTGTACTGATGCACATGCTGGAATTCGTCATTTAAGATTTCAAGCTTTGTCTGCATCTTCTTCAATGCAGAATGGTACAAAAGCATGGACTCTTCCCAGCTTTCCACCTGCTCGTTGAATATAGAACTGTTTGTCATCTTCTCCCCCGTTACTTTTTATATAATTCTTT
>JAILLZ010000138.1 GCA_024692885.1 Lachnospiraceae bacterium
GATACAGGTGAGATTCAGCTCAATAAGGAGACAGTGTCAGGAATCCCGACATTTCAAATAAGCAGATTTGCTTCAAAAGCACTAGATGCAGGCAGAAAAGTATATGTAAAGATAGATTTTTATCCATCGACGAAGAAGAAAAGCCTTATAAATGAATTGGAAAACAAGAAAATCACCCTTGGAGCATATTCTTTAATGGATGTACTTTGCGGTTTTCTTAATGACAAACTTTCGGGGGTTCTTATAAAAGAAGCAAAATTGGACGGAAACAAACTTTTCAAATCTGTTAATGATGAGGAATTCGAGAGACTTATCTCTATAATTAAGGAGTATAGATTAGATATCATAGGAACAGCCGGCTTTGATTCCGCTCAGGTATGCGCCGGAGGAATTGATCTTTCTCAGATAGATTTGAATTCCATGATGTCAAGGCTTCACAAAGGCATATATTTTTGCGGAGAGATTTTGGATGTTGATGGCATTTGCGGAGGTTACAACCTTCAGTGGGCCTGGGCCAGCGGATATATTGCCGGAATTAATGCATGTAAAGGATAAATAATGATACAGATAAATCAGTTAAAGCTTCCGGTCACTCATAATGAAGATGACCTTAAAGCTGCAATCCTTAAGAAACTAAAAATAAGGGAAGAAGAATTGCTTTCTTTTGAAATCAGACGCAGAAGCACCGATGCAAGAGATAAGGCAAGTATTTATTATTCCTATGTGCTTTTATGTCACGTGACAAACGAAAAGAATCTATTGAAGCGCAACAGAAACAAGAACATTACACAAGTAAATATTAAAAAATATGAATTAAAACCGACAGGCACAGTAAACTTAAATTTCCGACCTGTAATCATCGGAAGTGGGCCTGCCGGGCTTTTTTGCGCTTATGAACTTGCCAAAAACGGTTACAATCCGATTGTCATAGAGCGTGGCAAAAAAGTAGAAGACCGAATGAAGGATATTGAGAAATACTGGGAAACCGGAGTTCTTGACACTTCCTCAAATGTACAATTCGGTGAAGGTGGCGCCGGAACATTTTCAGACGGTAAGCTAAATACCATGGTAAAAGACAACATGGGAAGAAACCGTGAAGTCCTTGAAATATTTGCAAATCATGGAGCTCCTTCGGACATTTTATATCTTGCAAAGCCTCATATCGGAACAGATAAGCTTATAGAAGTGATTCCAAATATCAGAGGAACCATAGAGTCTTTTGGCGGAGAGTTTATCTTTGAAAAGACTGTAACTGATTTTGAGATAACAGATGGAAAACTCGCCGGAGTAAAATTGGATGATAACAGTATTATACCTTGTGATATAGCAGTTCTTGCCATAGGTCACAGCGCCAGAGATACATTTAAGGTATTAAAAAGCAGAAATTTTGAAATGGAACAGAAACCTTTTGCCGTAGGCTTCAGAGTGGAGCATCCGCAGGAGATGATTAATGAAGATCAGTACGGAAAAGAATATGAGTCCAAACTCGATGCTGCCGACTATAAATTAATCTATCACTCACCGGAAGGACGAACAGTATATTCATTCTGTATGTGTCCGGGTGGATATGTGGTAAATGCTTCTTCCGAAGAAGGCATGCTGGCCGTAAACGGAATGAGCAACTACAAAAGGGACAGCACCAATGCAAACAGTGCGATAATCATTAATGTCGATACATCGGATTTTCAATCTGAAGATGTTTTAGCCGGAGTGGAATTCCAGAGAAATCTCGAAAAAAAAGCTTTCGAATTAGGTAAGGGAAAGATTCCTCAGCAGCTATTTGGCGATTTTGAGAGCAAAAAATCATCAACTGCCTATGGAAGCTTTAATTCCTGTCATAAAGGAAATGCTACATTTGCAGATCTACATCTTGTGTTTGACGAAAAGACAAATGCAATATTTATTGCAGCAATGCATGACTTTAGTCACAGGTTATGTGATTATGACAGATTTGATGCAATTTTATCCGGTATTGAGACCCGAACTTCTTCACCTGTAAGGATATTGAGAGATGAAGAATTCGAGAGTAATATAAAGGGCATTTACCCTTGTGGCGAAGGCGCCGGATACGCTGGCGGAATTATGTCTGCCGCCATGGATGGTATAAAAGTAGCTGAGATGATATCAGCAAAATATAAAAGCGAAACGGAAGGTAACTAAATTGGAACAGTATTCACCAATGATGCAGCATTACTTAAAAACTAAAGAAGAATACAAGGACTGCATTCTATTCTACAGACTTGGTGATTTTTATGAGATGTTTTTTGAAGATGCAAAAACTGTATCAAGAGAACTTGAACTCACATTAACCGGAAAAAACTGTGGAGTCGAGGAAAGAGCACCTATGTGCGGAGTTCCTTTTCATTCAGCTGAAATCTATATCAGCAGACTTGTTGAAAAAGGGTACAAAGTCGCCATTTGTGAGCAGGTTGAAGACCCTAAGCTTGCAAAAGGTATCGTAAAACGAGAGGTTATTCGAATTGTTACAAGCGGTACTAACCTTAATATGGAGATGCTTGATGAGAAAAAGAACAACTATCTCATGTGCATCTACAACGCAGGCACAGATTTCGGTATGGCTGTAGCAGATATTACTACCGGTGCATTTGATACTACGGAGGTAGACTCATTCAGGAAGCTTATGGATGAGATTAACCGTTATATGCCTTCGGAAATCATCTGTAATAAGGACTTTTCCGTATTTGACGATGAAATAGCAGATTTAAAAAACAGATTACAAATTACCGTTTCAAACCTTGAGAACTGGTACTTCAACAAGGAATCCGCTCTAAACGTTGTAAAAGAGCATTTCCATGTGTTGAGCCTGGAAGGCATCGGTTTAAACGATTATCCGTTCGGTAGCGTAGCTTCGGGCGCTCTTTTGAAATATCTGTACGAAACTCAAAAGACAAATCTTTCGCAGATGACTACGATTCATCCGTTCAGAACCGGAAAATACATGATAATAGACAGCTCTACAAGAAGAAACCTTGAACTTGTAGAGACGATGCGCGAGAAGCAAAAACGCGGCTCTCTTTTATGGGTTTTGGATAAGACCAAAACCGCCATGGGTGCAAGAACACTGCGTTCGTTTATTGAACAGCCTCTGCGTGATATGGGTGAAATAAACCAAAGACTCGATGCTATAGAGGCAATAAACAATGATGTCATAACAAGAGACGAGATACGAGAGTATCTTTCTTCTGTTTATGATTTGGAACGCCTTATGACCAGAGTCACCTATCAGACAGCCAATCCACGAGATCTTATAGCATTCAGGGATTCGGTTAAGATGCTTAGACCAATTAAGCAGCTTTTAAAAGAGTTCGACGCTCCTCTAATTCATGAAATCGACGATGGACTTGATACACTTGATGACATCTACGAACTTATTTATTCCTCAATAGATGACGATCCGCCACTTCAGATGCATGACGGAGGTATTCTTAAAACAGGATTTAATGAGGAAATAGACAAACTAAGAGTTTCAAAAACAGAGGGTAAAGGATGGCTTGCCGATCTTGAAAACCGAGAACGCGAAAAAACAGGCATTAAGAACCTGAAAATCAAATACAATAAGGTCTTCGGATATTATCTTGAGGTTACAAATTCATTCTTGAATCAGGTTCCGGATTATTTTACGAGAAAACAGACTTTAACAAACGCAGAGCGTTTCATTACTCCTGAGCTTAAAGAACTTGAAGACATGATTTTAGGTGCAGAAGATAAGCTTGTTGTAATGGAATACGATATTTTCTCTTCAATCAGAGAGCAAATTGCGAAAGAAGTTATTCGCATCCAGAACACCGCTAAAGCTGTTGCAATGCTTGACACGATGTGCTCATTGGCTTATGTCGCAGAGAAAAATCACTATTGCAGGCCAAGACTCAATGAAGAGGGATACATTAATATAAAATCTTCAAGACATCCGGTGGTAGAGAACATGATTGAAAACGATATGTTCATACCAAACGATATCCTTCTTGATAATAAAAAGAACAGAATAGCTATTATTACCGGCCCAAACATGGCAGGAAAGTCAACATACATGAGACAGGCTGCAATAATCGTTCTCATGGCTCAGCTTGGCAGCTTTATACCTGCAGAGGATGCAGATATTGGCATTGTAGATCGAATCTTTACAAGAGTCGGAGCTTCCGATGATCTTGCAAGCGGTCAGAGTACGTTTATGGTGGAAATGACTGAGGTTGCAAATATACTTCGAAACGCTACCAGCGATTCACTTCTCATTCTTGATGAGATAGGTCGAGGCACAAGTACTTTCGACGGTTTGAGTATTGCCTGGGCTGTCATCGAATATATTGCAGACCCTAATATCATTGGGGCAAAAACGCTTTTTGCCACACATTATCATGAACTTACCGAATTGGAAGGAAAGCTTGAAAACGTAAACAACTATTGTATAGCCGTAAGCGAAAATAATGATGATATTGTTTTCTTGCGAAAAATAATTAAGGGTGGCGCAGACAGAAGCTACGGAATACAGGTTGCAAAGCTTGCCGGCCTTCCAAAACCTGTTTTAAGCCGTGCAAGAGAAATTTCAAACAATCTCAATGACAACGATTACGCACAAACATTATCGGATATAACTGTTACAACCAGAAGGAAAAAGAAACCAGCTAAAAAACAAGAGTTTTCCGATAATATGCAGCTTTCGCTCTTTGGTCAGAGCATACCAAATGAAAACGAAGAACTGATTAGTGAACTTAAAAACATTGATTTATCGAATATCACACCTATGGATGCTTTAAACAAGCTATATGATTTACAGAAAAGGATAAAATAATGCCAAATATACATTTACTGAGTCAGGAAACTATCGACAAAATAGCGGCGGGAGAGATAGTGGAAAGACCTGCATCTGTTGTAAAGGAACTTGTAGAAAATGCAATAGACGCCAAATCCACTGCTGTTACAGTTGAGATAAAAGACGGAGGAACAACTTTTATACGTATTACCGATAACGGTTGCGGCATAAAGTCAGATCAGATTTCTCTGGCTTTTCTTCCGCATTCAACGAGTAAGATTAATGATGTGAATGATCTCATGTCCGTAAGCACTCTTGGTTTCCGAGGCGAGGCATTAAGCTCTATCTGTGCTGTTTCACAGGTTGAACTGATTACTAAAACCGCAGACTCAATGCTTGGCGTAAAATACGTCATTGAAGGCTCAAAGGAAATCAGTAAAGACGAGATTGGTGCCCCGGACGGAACAACATTTATCATCAGAAATCTGTTTTACAACACTCCTGCGAGAGCAAAGTTTTTAAAGAGCAATACAACAGAGGGCAATTATATCAATACCCTTATGGAGCATCTTGCAATGTCTCATCCCGAGATTTCGTTTAAGTTTATCTCTAACGGGCAGACAAAGCTTCAGACATCCGGAAATTCAAAATCCAAAGACATAATTTATCAGGTTTTCGGCAGAGATATCACATCTAATCTTATTGAGATTGACAAGGAATGCGACTCTTTTAAAGTAAAAGGCTTCATTGGAAAACCTGTTGTTTCCAGAGGTAACAGAAGCTATGAAAACTATTATATAAACAACCGTTATTCGAAAAGCAGTATTATTACAAAGGCGCTCGAAGAAGCTTATAAAGGTTTCGTGATGCAGCATCAGTATCCTTTCTGCGTCCTTTACTTTGATTTCTATCCAAATACAGTTGATGTAAATGTACATCCTACAAAGATGGAGGTCCGTTTTACAGGTGGAGAAGAAATCTACGAGAAGATTTATGAACTCATAAGAGAAAGCCTTGAGCACAGAGAATATATTGTAGATACACCGATTGTTGAAACAAAAGATATCAAAAAGGCCGAGGACAGATTTATCTCAAAAGAAACCGCACCTGAACCTTTTGAAATAAAACGTATTGAGAAACTCAAACAGGAGATAAGAAACACTTCTCCATATGAAAGAAAATACGACAATA
>JAILLZ010000141.1 GCA_024692885.1 Lachnospiraceae bacterium
TGTCTTATTATTTGCAGCAGGGAGAAAAGATATATGTCACAAGATACAATGACCAGATGCTCAAACTGGTGGGCGCCAAGGGCAGATTGAAGGATGAGTTCTCGCGAATAGACGAGTGGGTTCACCCGGATGACAAGAAACTCTTCTATGAGCTTTTGGACATTGCCTATGAAGATGGAATAAACGGTTCGGAAGGTGTTATCAGATTCCAGATAAGTAATGGCAGAATGGCCATGTTCTATCTGAGGATTTACAGGATAAACACTGAAAATGATTCCAGGGAATTCTATGTGTCTTACAGGGATATTACGAAAACAAAACATCTGGAACAGAGAATGCGTTTCCTCTCCACCTATATCAGGAGCACTATTATTCTCACCGAGGAGGCTGAGAGTGGCGTTAAACATGAAGTTTTGTTAAACGGAATGGGCAGAAAACTGGGCATCACCAGTGAGGCCCTGGGAAGAGAACTCAACAATGGAAAGTTTTTCGAAAGGATGCTTAACAGGGATAAAGGATTCCTTGAAAATATCGCTAAAATCCGAAAAGGATTGGTGAATAACGTGGAGACAGATGTGGATATTCTTACCGACGGAGGCAAGGTTTTCAGCGTTCATGTAAACACGGAATTTGCATATTCCGAAGACGATAATAAGATGTTTGTGACGGAGATGTATGAGAAATAATATTGAAAGAGAGAGCTTTAAACCCGGAAATATGTTGTATCCCGTGCCGGCCGTGATGGTCAGCATGGAAAGACTGGGCGAAAAGCCAAATATAATAACAATAGCATGGGCAGGAACTGTTTGCTCAGATCCTCCAATGGTATCAATTTCGGTTCGCAAATCCAGATATTCCCATGCAATTCTTATGGAGACGAAGGAATTTGTAATAAACCTTGTAAACGAGAAACTTACATTTGCATGTGATTATTGCGGCGTAAAAAGCGGAAGAGATACAGATAAGTTTAAGGAAATGAAGCTCACAAAGACCGTTTCCAAAGAAGTCAAAGCTCCGGGAATAGCAGAGTCTCCGGTCAATATAGAATGCAAAGTCGAGCAGGTATTGGAACTTGGTTCTCACGATATGTTCATAGCGAGAGTTGTGGCAGTGAGTGTGGATAAACGATACATGGATGAAAAGGGCCGTTTTGATCTCAACGGCTCAGGACTTGTGGCATATTCTCACGGCGAGTATTTAAAACTCGGCAAGTGTCTTGGTACCTTTGGGTATTCCGTAAAGAAACGCAAAAAATAAAAAAACAATAAACTCATTGCCTTTTATATTTTGTACAATTATAATAAATGACGAATCGTCACTTAACGATAATCAGGAGGAGTTATGTCTGACCGATTAGTGGGAATCCTCATAGATTCCCTGCCTAAAATAATAATTCCGGGTATAAAAGTAACAATACCCTTAACAGCACTTTCATTTACATTTGCACTTATTATCGCAACCGTGATGGCCATGGTACAGTATGCTGATATCAGGGGCCTGAAACAGTTTGCAAGGTTTTATATATGGATATTCAGGGGAACGCCTCTTTTGGTGCAGCTCTTTGTAATTTTTTACGGACTGCCGAGTCTGGGCGTAATGATAGATCCGTTCCCTGCGGCAGTTTTGGTTTTCTCATTAAATGAGGGAGCATATGCTTCGGAAACCATGAGAGCAGCCCTCGAGTCTGTTCCGAAAGGACAGATAGAGGCCGGATATTGCACAGGCCTTTCCTATCTTCAGATTATGAGAAGGATTGTTCTTCCGCAGGCATTGAAAACGGCTTTTCCACCGCTTTCAAATTCGCTGATAAGCATGGTGAAGGATACCTCTCTTGCCGCAAATATTACCGTTGCGGAAATGTTCATGGCAACACAGAGAGTGGTTGCAAGAACCTATGAGCCTCTGGCACTTTATATCGAGGTTGGTCTTATTTACCTTGTGATATGTACGGTGCTTACCAGAGTTCAGTCCTGGGGCGAGAAGAAAATCGGTTCCTATGAAAATGTGTAGGAGAAAAAGATGCTTAAAATAGAATCCATAAAAAAATCATTCAACGGATTGGATGTTTTAAAAAGTATAGATTTGGAAGTGGACAAGGGCGACGTCATTGCAATCCTCGGGCCGAGCGGTTCGGGAAAAACTACACTCTTAAGATGCATCAATTTCCTGGAGAGTGCTGATGGCGGCACAATGACCTTTGACGAAGACACCTATGATTTGGGGCATGTGAGCAAAAAGGAAATTGCGGCAATAAGAAAAAAGACAGCCTTTGTATTTCAAAATTACAACTTATTCAGAAACAAAACCGCTCTGGAAAATGTTACCGAAGGCCTTATCATTGGCAGAAAGATGCCAAGGGACAAAGCTGAAGAGATAGGAATGAAGATGCTTGAAAAGGTGGGAATGGCAGACAGAAGAGACTATTATCCACACCAGCTTTCGGGCGGACAGCAACAGAGAGTGGCGATAGCAAGAGCATTGGCTCCGAATCCGGAGATTATATATTTTGATGAACCTACTTCGGCGCTGGATCCGGAACTTATAGGTGAGGTTCTCACTGTAATAAGGAATCTGGCAAACGAAGGAATGACAATGCTGATAGTAACTCATGAGATTAATTTCGCAAAGAATGTGGCTTCAAAAGTTTTGTTCATGGAAAACGGATATGTTTTGGAGAGCGGCGATGCGAAGACATTTTTTGAAAATCCGAAAGAGGAAAGAACAAAAGAGTTTTTGAGAAATGTTACTAGGGAAGAATGACGGTTTAATACTGTCACGAAAAAGAGGAGGACAATATGAAAAACAGATTTGTATCATTGTTGGCAGTTGGGGCACTGTGTGTATCAATGGCAACGCTCGTTGGATGCGGTTCTGACAGCTCGTCTTCAGAGTCTGCAGATAAGGAAGAGACTACAGAGGCTGCTTCAGAAGCAGAAAGTACTGAAGAAGCTGCAGCTGACACAGAGGGGGATCTTCTTTCTCAGATTCAGGAGAGAGGAACCATCATAGTAGGAACAGAAGGTGCATGGGCACCTTGGACATATCACAACGAGGATGACGAACTTGTGGGCTTTGATGTTGAAGTAGCAAAAGCAGTAGCTGAGAAGCTCGGTGTTGAAGCTGAGTTTGTAGAGGTTGACTGGGATGGAATCTTCGCCGGAATCGATGCGGGAAGATACGACACAACCTTCAACGGTGTTGAGATAACAGATGAAAGAGAAGAGAAGTATTACTTTACCACTCCTTATGCTTATATCCACACAGCACTTGTTGTAAGCGGAGATAACGAGGATATCACTTCATTTGAGGATCTTGTCGGAAAGACTACAGCAAACAGCATCAATTCAACATACATGCTTTTGGCTGAAAGCTACGGTGCAGAGGTTACAGCGGTTGACGACCTCGCACAGACAATCGACATGCTCACATCAGGAAGAGTAGACGCAACACTCAATGCGGATGTTTCTATTTACGATTACTTGAATGAGAAGCCGGACACAAACATTAAGATTGTAGATTTTACAGACGATGCTTCAAGAGTATCTGCACCTGTCAGAAAAGGAGAGGCAACAGATTCTTTGAGAACTGCTATGGATCAGGCAATCGAAGAGCTCTTGAATGATGGAACCATCAGTGAGTTATCAGAGAAGTATTTCGGATCTGATATTACTCAGAATTAATTGATGAAAGAAAAGAAGTCTCAACTCTTTTGAGTTGGGACTTTTTTGTACTAATAAATTAGTATTCTCCTCGTCACCGATGTGGTATAACTGCCGCTGTGCGGCAGTTATCACAGACAGTCGTCGAATACAAATAAATTTGTATTCTCCTCGTTGTCTATGTGGTATAATAAACTAGATTAAGTATATTGTACGGAATTTATAGGAATGAGAGGAAAAACAAATGCATATAGTATGTCTGGATCTTGAAGGGGTACTGGTTCCGGAAATTTGGATTAGATTTGCCGAGGAAACCAACATACCCGAGCTTAAGAAAACCACCAGAGATGAGCCTGACTACGACAAACTTATGAAGTACAGAATCGGCATCTTAAAAGAGCACGGTCTTGGACTTAAAGAAATTCAGGAAACCATCTCTAAGATTGATCCGATGCCTGGCGCAAAAGAGTTTTTGGATGAACTTAGATCCATCACTCAGGTTATTATCCTGAGCGATACATTTGAGCAGTTTGCAAAACCGCTCATGGAAAAACTCGGTATGCCGACTATTTTCTGTAACACACTTGAGGTTGCGGATGACGGAGAGATTACAGGTTTCAGAATGAGGGTCGACCAGTCGAAGCTTACTACCGTAAAAGCTTTGCAGTCCATCGGATATGAGACTGTTGCAAGCGGAGACAGCTACAACGACATGGGGATGATTCAAAACAGTGCGGCAGGTTTTTTGTTCAAGAGTACGGACGCTATAAAGCAGCAGTTCCCTGAGATACCTGCTTACGAAACCTATGACGAGCTTATGAAAGCAATAAAAGAAGCAATAAAGAACCTTTAGTTGGAATTACGATATCATGGTTAAGCACATCGCTTAGGGAGAAAAACGATGAGAGAAAAATTGGAATCCGTTGGGGTTGATTATGATAAGGCTATTGAGCTTACAGGAGAGGAAGATATTCTTCTCATAGTCATGCAGACATATCTCGAAGATTTTGACGATACATACAAAAAGATCGAAAAAGCCTTCGAGGAATCAGATATAGAGAATTACACTATTTTGGTTCACGGACTTAAAAGTGCATCCAGAACCATAGGTCTTATGGAACTGGGAAGTCTCGCGGAGAAATTGCAGGATGCGGGAAAAATCGGAGACAAGGAGTTTATAGCAGAGCATAATGCCGAGTTGCTTCAAAAATACAAAGAAGCATGTGATAAGCTCAATGAGGTGATTTGATGAATAAAAACGTCGTAATTATTTCTTATGAAGTAAACTTTGTCATGGGATCCATGAGAAGCCTGTTGGAAGAAAACGGTTACGGTGTTACTATGCTAAAACCACTGGTGTCCTCCATCAACAACATGCTGCCGACCACGGATGTTTTTTTCGTGAGTCCTGCGGGAATGGACACAAGTGCTGTTTACAACCTGATGGTTTTTATGAAAGATATCTGTCTCGAAAAAAGTAAGTTTGTTATACCGATTGGAGACAAGGTGGATATCGAACTTATCAGAAAATGTCTTCCGGAGGAAGTCATACCTGATGAAGTTGAGAAACCGTTCTCGGTTGAAAAATTCAAAAAGATTATGGCGAACGTTGAGAACATCATTGACAATGAGCTCAACAGGAAGAAGATTTTAATCATTGATGATAATAAAATCTCATTGAAAAAGACTCAGAATCTTTTGGCGGGGAAATATAATGTAACCATCGCTACGTC
>JAILLZ010000149.1 GCA_024692885.1 Lachnospiraceae bacterium
GTGTCAGTATAATATACTGTCTTTATCAAGTATGTTGTTTGAACCACATTTAGTATTTTTCTTTGTTTTATTTTGGATACTCATACACCCGGAAATGCCTTTATTTGCGTTTCTTACCACAAGTATTAAGAGGACTGAGAATGAAAATTAATGATATAGATAAAAGCCGGCTGTTCCATGGAATGTCAGCAAAAGAGCTTTCTTCGTGCCTTGATTCACTTCAAACACGAGAGAAGAAATATATAAAAGATGATGTGATCCTCCACGCAGGAGAAAAAACGTCCAATATAGGTATGGTTCTCGCCGGTAGTGTTACTATCGAGAGCAACGATGTCTGGGGCAACTGCACCGTCTTAAGTCATGTCGGAAAAAACCAATACTTTGCCGAAACATACGCTCTTCTTGGTGAGGTTCTCCTTGTGGATGTCATTGCTAACGAGGATTGTACAATACTGTTTTTCGATATTAGAAAACTTCTTGATGACAATAAAAAGAGCTCTTCCTGGAAGGAAAAGCTCCTTAAAAACATCCTTTTTATCTCATCTCAGAAAAACCTTGTGCTCTCAAAACGCAGCTTTCACACTTCGCCCAAAAGCTGTCGCGGACGACTCCTGTCGTATCTCAATGCTATCGCCGTTCAAACAGGCTCAGCGGAATTTGATATCCCCTTCAATAGGCAACAGCTGGCAGACTACCTGAACCTAGAGCGAACCAACATGTCAAAAGAGCTCTCACGCATGAAAGATGAAGGGCTGATTGAATTTAGAAAGAGTCATTTTAAGCTTCTTAAAGCAGATTAGCTTCTCTCCAAGCTCCGACAAGCGGGTATCCAAAGGCCTTCATTTGCTGCATTTACAATGGCGTCCGTATCAAGTTTTGTTATATTGGTTTTCTTTATTTCTATTGAACTCATTTTCTCCTGTTATCCATCATAATTCTGATGCACTATGTACAAGCTTTGCGTCAACAGATGATGCCCCCGGAAGTGATGGAGAAAGCTTTTCAGCGGTCTTTCCAATTCCGCTTCCACCAGAAGTAGCAAATGCATGAACTGTTTTTCCGGTCCAGTCATATCCTTTTCCAAAGGTGTGAACTACTCTTGGAGCCTGTCCATACCAGATAGGAAATCCTATATAAACAGTATCATACTTATCAAACTCCTGAATACTACCACTTACAGGAACATCCTTCCCACCAATCTGCTCTCTGTTACAACGCGCAAGCGGATTGGTCCATCTTATATCTGAGGATGTATACGGTTGCTCCGGAACGATCTCAAAAATATCTGCGCCTATTCTATCGGCAAACTCTTTAGCAACTTTTGCTGTAGTGCCTTCTGCACTAAAATATGTTACAAGTGTTGACATGATTCTCCTCCATTCCTTAATCTGTTCTCAGTTAAGCGTCATTTGATTGCGCGCAATCTTTATTATAGTCTATATTCTGCTAATTTCAACCCCAAATATATCTTATCTTTTTCACTAGAATCTCATCCCGCACTTAGGACAGTATTCGAAATCCTCTGTAGTTTCATACCCACAGTTTCTGCATCGTTTGCAGTATGTAGTTCCGTATCCTTCATTTCCCGTTTTAAAGTACAATACAATCGTACAGTTTGCTTACCTCGTTCGGTGTTATTTCTCTCATACTATTCCTCCTGCAAATTCGTCAGAACCATACTTTCTGTTGAATCAGTAAAGCCCATACTTTCATAGAGCGGTCTTCCCCTCTTGTTCATAATCACTCCATACTTCCTTTTGCACTGTTGATAAGTCCCAGGAGACCTTTTTCTTTTATAAGGGCAATGCCCTGGAATTCATCTCCGAGGACAATCAGATTATCGCCTGTTTTAATATCGAAGATCTTTCTTGCTTTGGCAGGAATGACGATCTGACCCTTATCTCCCACTTTGACCATTCCAAAGATATGTTTTCCTTTCGGTGGTATAGCATATCCCAGGTTGTCCGAATCATTCTTTTCATATGAGATAAGGTCGTCCATGGATACACCAAAGAGGTCAGCCAGCATCTTACATCTCTTTATGTCCGGCAGCGACTCTCCGGTCTCATATTTTGAAAGCGTC
>JAILLZ010000152.1 GCA_024692885.1 Lachnospiraceae bacterium
TAAGATCAACTCCTGCAGGGAAGATTCCCTTCTGATCTTTTCCTTCGCTCTCTCCGTAGAGCTGTTTCCACCACTCTGTTACATAGTGAAGTGATGGCTCATAGTTTGCGAGAACCTCAACTGTTTTTCCTTTTCTGAGAAGGATGTTTCTTACTGCTGCGTATCTGAGGCAATCATTGTCCTCAAACTTCTGCTCAAGTGCAAGCTTTCTTCCCTCTGCAGCACCTTCCATAAGCTTATCTATATCAGCTCCGCTTACTGCGATTGGAAGTAAACCAACTGCTGTAAGAACTGAGAATCTTCCTCCGACATCATCAGGTACTACGAATGACTCGTATCCTTCTTCTGTTGCGAGATTCTTCAAAGCTCCCTTAGCTTTATCTGTTGTTGCATATATTCTCTTTGCAGCCTCTGCCTTACCGTATTTCTCTTCAAGTTTTTTCTTGAAAATTCTGAAGGCGATAGCTGGCTCTGTTGTTGTTCCTGATTTAGAGATAATATTTACTGAAAAATCTCTGTCTCCAACTACATCAAGAAGTCCCTTAAGGTATGTTCCGCTTATGCTGTTTCCTGCATAGTAGATTTCAGGAGTTTTTCTGATCTCCTTTGGAACATTGTTATAGAAACCATGTCTTAAAAACTCGATTGCAGCTCTAGCTCCAAGATATGAACCACCGATTCCGATTACGATAAGTACTTCAGAATCAGACTGAATCTTCTGTGCTGCTTTTTTGATACGTGCAAATTCTTCCTTGTCATAATCTACAGGAAGATCAATCCATCCAAGAAAGTCATTTCCTGCTCCCGTTTTTGCCACAAGTTCATCTTTGGCACTTTTAACGAGTTTACTCATATTATCCATTTCTTCCGCGCTGATAACGTTTGTTACCTTGGAAGCATCAAATGTAATTTTACCCATGTGTCTCTCCTTCTTTCGTCCGTCAATTTCGGGTAAATATTAGCACAGTATTTCCCGTAATTCAAGTATTCTCAGACGTTTTTCTATGCCTTAAGTACCGATATTGTTAATTTTATAATTATCTTGATTTATTCTGCTTTTTTCTTTAACGTATTCGCTTCTTGACTTATCATTTTTGAACTTTAAAATAATCTATGATGAAATGAAAGGACTTCATTGTTATGAAAAAGATAATCCTCACCGGCGGAGGAACAGCCGGACACGTCACTCCAAACATTGCTCTTTTACCAAAATTGAAAGCCGCAGGATATGAAATCTCCTACATCGGCTCATACAACGGAATCGAAAAAGGACTTATTGAGTCCGAAGGCATAACATACTATGGAATATCATCGGGAAAACTCAGACGCTACTTTGATTTGAAGAACATTTCAGATCCTTTTAAAGTTGTCAAAGGCTTGGGTCAGGCCGTTTCACTTATGCATAAGATTAAGCCTGATATAGTATTTTCCAAGGGAGGATTCGTATCTGTCCCTGTAGTTCTGGCAGCAAAGCTTTGCGGTGTGCCGGCTATCATTCATGAATCCGACATCACTCCGGGACTTGCTAACAAGCTTGCCTTTCCTGGTGCAAAAGCTGTTTGTTGCAACTTTCCTGAAACCATGAAATACCTTCCTGCAGGAAAAGCCGTGCTCACAGGCTCACCGATTCGTCAGGAACTCTTCCTTGGCGACCCTAAAAAGGCAAGAGAGTTTACCGGATTTAACGAAGATAAAAAGGTTCTCCTTATAATCGGAGGAAGTATCGGTTCCAAAGTAATAAATGAATGCATAAGAACTATGCTCCCTGAACTTCTTGAAGAATTTCAGATTATTCACCTGTGTGGTAAAGGCAATCTTGACGATTCTCTTCGAGATACCGCCGGTTATCGCCAGTATGAATACATAAGCAAAGAGTTGAATGACCTTTTTGCACTTGCTGACATTATTATATCGAGAGCCGGAGCCAACTCAATCTGCGAACTCCTTGCTCTTAAGAAACCAAATATTCTCATTCCGCTTTCAGCTGCTGCAAGCAGGGGCGACCAGATTTTGAATGCAAAATCCTTCAAGGCGCAGGGCTACTCTTATGTAATTCAGGAGGAAGACATGACTCCTGAAACATTGAAAGCCGGCATTAAGGAAGTTACCGAAAACAAAGATGCTTACGTAAAAGCTATGGAGAGCAGTAACCAGATTGATTCTCTGGATAAAATAATGGCCCTCATCAAAAAGTACGAAAAATAGCACTTTCTGTGAGAGCCAATTAATCTCCATAGATAGTTTTATAACATTTAATCATCCGTAAACCGGAGATTCATGTCACAAATTTAATACTAGCAGATTTCTGATCCTGAAGGCATGTTGTTCTTTTCCGGAACCATGAGCGAAAGCTCTCCTTCAGGATTTTCTGCACAAAGAAGCATTCCCTCGGAAAGTATTCCGGCAAGCTTTGCAGGTTTGAGGTTCACAAGAACCATCACTCTCTTTCCAACCATTTCTTCAGGAGAATACTCTTTTCTTATTCCTGAAACAATCTGCTTTACCTGGTTTCCTATCTTAACCTGTGAGCAAAGAAGTTTTTTTGACTTTGCCACAGCTTCGCATGCAATTATCTCACCAACCGCAAACTGCATCTTATCAAAATCATCTATTGATATTTCAGGTTTTATCTCGAATTCAACTTCTGAAGTTTCTTCTTCAGGCGCATTTCCAAGAGCTTTCTGCTCTGCTTCGTATGCAGCCTTCTGAGCAGCCTGAATCTCTTCTATTTTTGGCATAACCTCTTTAGTATCAAGTCTTGCAAAGAGAATCTGCGGTGCGTCAGTAACCTTATTTCCATCTTTATAGAGACCGAAGGTCTTGCAGTCATCGAAGTCACGCAATGATGTATTTAACTGGGCAACAATCTTCTCTGCTGTATCCGGAAGGAATGGATAAAGAATTGAAGCTCCGATTGTAATTGACTCTACGAGATTGTAGAGAACCTCTGCCAATCTGTCTTTCTTGCTGTCATCTTTTGCAAGATTCCAAGGCTCTGTCTCATCTATGTATTTATTGCAGCGACGGAACAATGCAAATACCTCTGTTATGCTGTCAGCTACTCTGAGGTTTTCCATCTTTGTCTCAGTCTTCTCAAGTGTCGATGTAACTACCGCCTTAAGGTCATCATCAACTGCCTCTGTGACACCTGTTTTCTTCACTACTCCGTCAAAATACTTATTGCTCATGGAGATAGTTCTGTTTACGAGATTTCCGAGAACGTTTGCAAGCTCGGAGTTGTATCTTTCTATAACAAGGTCCCATGTGATGATACCGTCATTCTCATAAGGCATCTCATGAAGCACGAAAAATCTTGTGGCATCAAGTCCGAAAAGATTAACCATGTCATCTGCATAAACGACATTTCCCTTGGACTTACTCATCTTATCTCCACCCTGAAGCAACCATGGATGTCCAAAAACCTGCTTTGGAAGTGGCAAATCCAATGCCATCAAAAAGATTGGCCAATAAATAGTATGGAATCTAACAATATCTTTTCCGATAAGGTGTAAATCTGCCGGCCAGAATTTTTCAAACTGCTCTGTAGAGCCGTCCGGGTCATATCCTATTCCGGTGATATAGTTTGTAAGTGCATCAAGCCATACATAAACAACATGCTTTGGATCAAAGTCAACCTGGATACCCCAGTCAAAGCTTGTTCTTGATACGCACAAATCCTGAAGTCCCGGGATGAGGAAGTTGTTCATCATCTCATTTTTTCTTGAAACAGGCTGTATG
>JAILLZ010000155.1 GCA_024692885.1 Lachnospiraceae bacterium
AAATGGGATCTTAGCTCAGCTGGGAGAGCATCTGCCTTACAAGCAGAGGGTCACAGGTTCGAGCCCTGTAGGTCCCATTTATATGGCGAGATAGCTCAGTTGGCTAGAGCATGCGGTTCATACCCGCAGTGTCGAGGGTTCGAATCCCCCTCTCGCTACTAAAAGAACTCATCGATTTCCGTAAGTTGGATTTTGATGGGTTTTTTCTTGTTTACGGACTTATATTGTATTGAATTATAGCGGGAATGTGATTTAAAATGATTTCGGCGAGATTTCGCTAAAACTATTTAAAGAATAATATGTGTGAGAACACTTGGGAGGATAATACTTTGTTAAAAGGAAAGACAGTTGTACTTGCAGTAACAGGGGGAATAGCGGCTTACAAGATTCCGAATCTTGCGAGAATGCTTAAAAAAGCGGGAGCTGATGTAGAAGTTCTCATGACAAAAAATGCGACTAATTTCATTACACCTATAACATTTGAATCTTTGACCGGACACAAATGCATGGTGGATACATTTGACAGGAATTTTGAGTTTTCCGTTGAGCACGTTGCGGTTGCAAAGAAGGCCGATCTAGTGATAGTTGCACCTGCTACCGCGAATGTCATAGGAAAAATAGCAAACGGAATAGCTGATGACATGCTTACAACCACGGTTATGGCCTGCACATGCAAAATTCTCGTGGCTCCGGCTATGAATCACAATATGTACCACAATCCAATCGTTCAGGACAACATTAAAAAGCTTGAAAGCTTCGGTTATGGCATTATTGCACCTGAGAGCGGAATGCTTGCAAACGGAGATTTGGGCGACGGAAGAATGCCTGAGTGCGATGAACTTTTTGAATATGCATTAAAGGAAATTGCTTTTGAAAAGGACCTTGCGGGGAAGAAAATCATGGTTACTGCAGGACCAACCAGAGAAGCAATAGATCCGGTCAGATATATAACAAATCATTCAACCGGAAAGATGGGATATGCCATTGCAAAGATGGCCATGCTCAGAGGGGCTGATGTTACCCTTGTCAGCGGCCCGGTTTCCATCAAACCGCCGAAGTTTGTCAATGTCATAAACGTTGTTTCGGCTGAAGATATGTTTAAAGCGGTAACGGAAAATGCCGCAACTCATGATGTGATAATAAAGGCAGCAGCAGTGGCAGATTACAGACCTGCGACTGTTGCGGACGAAAAGATAAAGAAATCCGATGATGATTCTTCGATAGAGTTGTCACGCACTAAAGATATTTTAAAGACCCTCGGTGAGATGAAAGCTGATGGAAAGATTAAAGCCTTCCTTTGCGGATTTTCAATGGAAACCGAAAACATGCTTGAGAATTCAAAAGCAAAACTTAAGAAGAAAAACATTGATATGATTGTCGCAAACAATCTGAAAACAGAGGGCGCGGGCTTTGGAACCGACACCAATGTTCTTACCGTAATTACTACAGATGACGCTAAGGAACTTCCTAAGATGAGCAAAGAGGAGTGTGCAAATGAACTCCTAAATTCTATAAACGTGGCAATTTTCTAGGAAATATGATATAGTTAATTCGCACTGTTTAAAAAATCTTGAGGATGTATTATGGGAGCTACTAAAAGAACCATATTAATAGTGGACGACAGTAAATTTAACAGAGCGATAGTCAGAAGCCTTTTGAAGGACGAGTATGATGTCCTTGAGGCAGGCGACGGAGATGAAGGACTTGCCATATTAAAAGAAAAATACAGAGAGATTTCTCTTGTTCTTCTTGATTTGATTATGCCTAAAATGACCGGCTATGAATTCCTTGAGGTTGTTAAGAAAAGCAAAAAGCTTGCGACCGTTCCTATTGTGGTTATGACCAGCAGCGATAAGGAAAATGAGGAGGAGACATGTCTTCAGCTTGGAGCTGTGGATTTTATTCAAAAACCTTACAGCAATGCCATAGTAAAAGGTCGTGTCAACAACATAGTAAGAATACGTGAGGTTTCCTCCACCTTAACTTATGTTGAGACTGATGCCCTTACCGGGCTCTATACCAAGGAAGCTTTTTTCTATCACGCAAAACAGTTTATAGAGGCAAACAATACAAAAAAGATAGATTTAGTAATCACCGATGTTGAGAATTTCAAGTTGGTGAACAGCATATATGGCGAAACGAAGAGCGATGCGGTCGTTTGCCACATTGCCAGAGCCTTCTCATGTGCCATGGAGAACGGAGTTATTGCAAGATATGGCGGCGATAAGTTTGTCGGAATCTATACTCCTGACGAGAGAATGAACGACGACTGGCTGAGATGTTTTATAGATAACGTTACAAAACTGGCACCGATACCTAATCTCGTAATAAAATGCGGACTGTATACGAACGTGGACAAGACTCTGTCAATCGAGACCATGTGCGACAGAGCAATGCTTGCGGTCAGAAGTCTGAACGGAAACTATGATACGGAACCGTTCACCACTTATGACGGACCGGTAAGCCAAAAGCATATGCGAGACAAGCAGTTTGAATCATCATTTCAGGAAGCTGTGGAGAATGACGAGTTTGTCGTCTGGTACCAGCCAAAATATGATGCATTCACGGAAGAGCTCGTGAGCGCCGAAGCACTTGTACGATGGCAGCCGAAGGATGGCTCCATCATATCACCGGGCGAATTTATACCTGTATTTGAGGAAGATGGTCTCATCGTAAGACTTGATGAGATAGTTTTCAGAAAGGTCTGTACACAGATAAAGAAATGGCTCGATGAGGGCAAAAAGGTGCCTCCTGTTTCGATTAATCTCTCTCGTGCAAGCCTGTATCATGACGGAACAGTGGAAAAATACGGAAAAATTGCCGATGAGATAGGGGTGCCAAAACAGTATATTCCGATAGAACTCACAGAGAGTGCGGCATTTAAGAGCCTTCAGATTCAGGAATTGACCAACAGATTGAAAGAAGCCGGATTCCAGCTTCATATGGACGACTTCGGATCCGGAGAATCATCGCTGGCCAGCTTCAACATACTTCCGTTTGATGCGGTTAAGCTCGACAAATCACTCGTGGATTTCATAGGCGATCCGGGCGGAGATGAGCTTTTGAAATACACCATCGCCTTAGCACATTTCAAAGATATGAAGGTTGTAGCCGAGGGAGTGGAGACAAAAGCCCAGCTTGAGACCTTGAAAAAACTGGAATGCGACACAATTCAGGGCTATTATTTCGCGGCGCCGAAACCTTTTGAAGAATACTCTAGAATTATAGATGAATATAATGCATAATAGGGTGGAC
>JAILLZ010000180.1 GCA_024692885.1 Lachnospiraceae bacterium
TATACACCAACCACAGAGACAATGAGCCTCGAGGAGTATTACGAGATATCAACATCGAATAACGAAGCCGTGATAATACTAAACAACGAGATTAACGAAGCGAGAGCCACAACCAAAAATGGTAAGGTTTACTTAAGCTACAGCTTTGTTCACGAGTACATTAATTCAAGATTTTACTATGACAGTAACGAGAATCTGCTTATATATACCACGGCAGACAGCCTTGTCACTGTTCAGAATGACAGCAACGAGTGTACGATTGCAAAAGATACAGTCACAAAAGATTACACAATAATGTTTGTGGATACTGATGACGCATATATAGCTTTGGATTTTGTGGCTGAGTACAGCAATATGCTATACAGCATTTTCTCGGCACCTGACAGAATCGTTATCTACAATGAGTTTGGAACATATACATCGGTCAGCGCAAAGAAAGACACAGTAATTAGGTACAGGGGTGGAATAAAGAGCCCTATTCTGGAAGAAGTGCTGGCAGACGATTCTTTTGTAGTCCTCGAAGAGGAGGAAAACTGGACCAAGGTTATGTCTGAATCGGGTGTAATCGGTTATATTCAGAAAACCTATTTAAATGAAGAAACAGAACTCGAGCGAGTTTCTACATATGAAGAAGCAGAACATGAGCACATTTTAATGGATGAAAAAGTCAATCTGGTATGGCATCAGGTTGAGAGAGTATCCGACAACGACAGAATTGCATCGATTCTCAGCGAGACAAAAGGAATAAATGTTATCTCTCCTACATGGTTTGCATTGGATGATAACGAGGGTAATATTTCAAATGTGGGTTCCGCATCTTATGTCACCTATTGTCATCAGAACAATATCAAGGTATGGGGACTTTTAAGCAATCTTAAAAATGACAGCGTGGATACAACAGAAGTATTAACACATACATCTACCAGAACAAATCTCGTAAATCAGGTGATTGCAGCGGCAATTCAGCTTGATTTGGATGGAATAAACGTGGATTTTGAGTCACTGAAGGTTGAGGTGGCTGACGGATATATTCAGTTTATCCGCGAACTTTCATTGAAGTGCGCAAACAACAATCTTGTATTATCGGTTGATAACTACGTGCCTTCGGAGTATACGGAGTTCTATAACAGAGGCGAGCAGGCCGTATTTGCGGATTATATAATAGTCATGGCATATGATGAGCACTATGTGGGATCCGACGAGGGACCGGTTGCCTCAATAAGCTTTGTAAAAAATGGAATAGCAGACACTTTAGCTGAGGGAGTCCCTGCTGAGCAGATGATTCTTGGAATACCATTCTATACAAGAGTTTGGATTGAGACGCCGAAGGAAACAAGCGGTGATGACGTGGAGTCGGCTTCAGATGATTACGTTTCATATGAGTTGGATTCTCAGGCAGTCGGTATGAAGGCAGCAGCAGAATTTGCCGCAAACAGTGGAACAGAGATGACTTGGCTCGATGATACGGGTACATACTATGTCGAGTATGAAGAAGACGGACTTACCTACAAGGCATGGATTGAGGATGTGACATCCATATCATTAAAGCTCGAAGAGATGAAGAACAATTCGCTTGCCGGAGCTGCATTCTGGAAGTTGGGGCTTGAAGATTCTGCAGTTTGGGATACAGTGGTAAAGTACATGAACTAACAGAAGGATAAAATGGATACAAGAGTTTTAGAAATAAAAAAAAACCTTGATGAAAACATCATAAACGAAAAGATAAAACCGGCAGCGGATATTATAGCGGCGGGTGGCTTGGTAGCCTTCCCGACAGAAACCGTTTATGGACTGGGAGCTGACGCACTCAACGAAAAGGCTGCAGAGAAGATATATGCGGCAAAGGGCAGACCTTCCGACAATCCGCTGATAATACATATAGCAGACTTTGATGATATCTACAGGATTGGCGAGGATGTTCCCGAAGCTGCGAAAAAGCTGTCGGATGCCTATTGGCCGGGACCGTTGACCATGATTGTAAAAAAGAAAAGCACAGTGCCGTACACAACGACGGGAGGACTCGATACGGTAGCGGTCAGATTGCCATCGCATCCGGTAGCACGTGCTTTGATAAGAGAAAGCGGATGCCTTATCGCTGCACCGAGTGCCAACACATCAGGTCGTCCGAGTCCTACACTGGCAAAGCACGTCATAGAAGATATGTCGGGAAAAATAGAGATGATTGTGGACGGAGGAAGCTGCAACATTGGCTTGGAATCCACTATTGTCGATCTCACGGAAGATAAACCGATGATACTTCGCCCGGGCTACATTACGCTTGCGATGATAAAGGAGATTCTGCCGGATTGCGAGATTGACCCGGGAATAATAGCAAGTGATTCATTGCAGAAACCGAAAGCACCGGGTATGAAATACAAGCATTATGCTCCAAAGGCAGAGCTCACAATAGTTGACGGAGCAGAAGAAGCTGTGGTAAGAAAAATAAATGACCTTTCTGCAAAATACAGGAATGAGGGCAAAAAGGTTGGAATAATAGCCACAGAAGCAACGTTGTCGAGATATAACGGCGATGATGTGGAGAACATAGGTCAAAGGGGCGACGAGGCGATGATAGCGAGAAATCTTTTTTCTATACTGCGCGACTTTGATTCAAAAGATATAGATGTTATATTTTCGGAGAGTTTTGAGTCTCCTGACGTGGGAAGAGCTATTATGAACAGACTGCTCAAAGCGGCGGGGCATAAAGTTATAAAGGCGGAATAATCTATGAAAACTTATAACAGGGTAATATTTGTCGGTAAAAGCGGAAACAGCAGGGCGCCAATGGCAGCTGCCATATTTGGAGAGCTGATGACAGGCCGTAGAGTTGAGATTCTTTCAAGAGGGCTGGTTGTCTTATTTCCTGAGCCATTGAATCAGAAGACGGAGGCGGTCATGATAAGCAATGGCTTAACTGTTCCGAACTTCTTGTCCAGCAAGCTGACAGAGCTTGACTTCACCGAAGATACCCTTATTGTGGCCCTTTCTTCGGAAATAAGAGACAAAATACTGGCAGGATTCGAAGTGGCTTCTGAGGAAAACGTTGTGGAGCTGACCTCTTTTGTAGGGGAAGAATTGGAGATAATAAATCCCTACGGAGGAAATCTGCAACAATACGGACTTTGCTATGAGTCGCTGTCAAAGTCATTACGCAAACTGTCGGATATGATTACAGAATAAAAGTAAATAAAGCTGATACACTAAGGTGATACGAGTGTTCGTATCATCTTTTTTTGTGCCCTAAAACGAATTATTTGCACAAAAAACTATTGATTGAATTGTTTAAAGAAAAAACGCAAAAACCTCACATATATTTCACAATTAAAAAGTAATTTGTGTACGAGACGATTGTACAAAGAATTGGAAGGTGGAAAATGAGAAAGGCAAAACAGATTGTGGCCGTTGCTATTATAGGAACGGCAATACTAGGGACAATTAGCTATGAGTACGTAATGGGAAGCAGTAATTCAGAGACAGAAACTGAGAACACCGAGATGGCAAATGCTTCGGACGGGGAAGATACGGGCCTTACCGGTGAGGGTACAACTCAGATGGCATCGGATTCACAGTATCTGGATTTCAGCGTTTCCATGGTTAGGGCACAGATTGAAGAAGTGTATGTTTCCTCCGGCAGTGAGGTCGAGGAAGGCGATGACCTTTTCAAGTTTACAGATGATACCTACGAGGCGTTGGTTGCGTATTATGAAGAAGCCGTAGCAGATGCTTTGGAGGCAAAAGAGGAGGCGGAAGAGGCATACACCTCCGGTGTGGCTGAAGCCGAACTAACATACACAGAGGATACAGCAGAGTCTGCCGATGCTCAGGCGGAATACGATGCTGCAGTAGCAGAGATACAGGAAGAGATAGACACAGCCTATACAAATCTTGTTAATGCTCAGACATCGCTCGCGACATATCAGACAAACATTTCAAATAATCAGTATTATATTGATGCGGGCGTTGCAGATTATCTTAGTGTATACGAGGCAGCAAAGAGTGCGACGGAAACGGCAACGGCAAACTATAAAAGTGCAAAAGAAGCCTATGATGG
>JAILLZ010000185.1 GCA_024692885.1 Lachnospiraceae bacterium
TTCCACAACGTCCTCCATCGTAACGATGGCTCTTGCTTCGAATCCAAACTTTTCCTTTATCTCATCGAGGGCAGACTTTTCTCCGCCAAGGCCCACTTCCATACGGTTCAATGAAACCATGAGGCCCACGATTGTGACATCTGCAGCACCCTTTACCTTAGGAACTGTCTCCTCCATGGATTTTCCGGAAGTTGTGACATCCTCTATCATGACCACGCGGTCTCCATCCTTAGGCTTGCTTCCCAAGAAACTTCCCTTATCTGCGCCATGATCTTTTTCTTCTTTTCTGTCTGAACAATAGCGCACTTCCTTGCCGTAAAGAGTGTGATATGCCACAGCTGTTACAACGCTGATTGGAATTCCCTTGTAGGCAGGTCCGAAAAGGAGATTGAAGTCATCCCCGTAATTATCGTGAATTGCTTTTGCATAATACTCTCCAAGTCTCATGAGCTGGGAACCGGTAACATATGCTCCCGCATTCATGAAGAATGGAGATTTTCTTCCGCTCTTTAAAGTGAAGTCTCCGAATTTCAAAACATCACTTTCCACCATAAATTCGATAAATTCCTTTTTGTATGCTTCCATTTTTGCCCTCTGTTTTTATTTACTTTTTATGACGATTATCAGTTACTTCAAGAATCCGTTTATGATCTGCTCCTCAGCTTCCTGCTCGCTAAGTCCGAGAGTCATAAGCTTTATAATCTGATCTCCTGCGATTTTTCCGATTGCAGCCTCGTGCACCAAAGCAGCATCCACATCATTTGCCTCAAGTCCGGGTACTGCAAGGATTTTTCCGTTATCCATGATGATGGAGTCACACTCTGTGTGTCCCGAACAAGCAGCATTTCCTATAAGAACGGCATCAAATTTCTGATATGAGTTGTCCCTTGCAACAGATCTTGAAACGACGTCGGCGCTTGAACCGGCACCGTTGAGTTTTACCTCGTAAGTACTGATAGCGTTCTGATCCCCGTGTGTCATGAGACGCTCTCTTACGACAAGGCTTGCGCCTTCAGCAAGCTCAGCAATGGTGCCTCTGTTTGTGTCATCCACACCCTTTATCTGAACCATCTCCATCTCCATGGAGCTGTTCTCTTCCATATAAACCTCAGTTCCCGGATTGAGGATTCTCTTTCCCTTTCCGCTTCCCGAACCGTAATGCTTCTCAACATATTTACAACGGGCATTTTTCTCCACGAAGAAACGATGTATTCCGTCATGCTCCGAATCCTGATCTCCGCAGTTGTCTATACCGCATCCGGCAACTATGACTACGTCTGCTCCCTCGCCGATGTAAAAGTCGTTGTAAACAACTTCCTTGAGTCCGCTCTTTGTGAGAACAACAGGAATGTGAACACTCTCGTTTTTTGTGCCAGGCTTGATTTTTACTGTGATGCCTTTTCCGTCCTCTCTCGGAATAATCTCAATATTCTCTGTAGAACGTCTTCCGGCTGCCTCGCTGTTTGATCTTATATTGTAAGCTCCCTCTGGTACTGTATGAAGATCAGCAACCTCACTGAGGAGTCTTTTTTGTATTTCATCAAGTTGTAACATTTCTCTTTCCTCCTATTTGCGAACGACCTTGTTTCCGTTGGCTCTGCACTCCGGCACTGCATCAGCTGTTCCCATAAGGCTTGGAAGGATGTCATCCTTTGAGCCTTTTGCGGTAAGCTTACCGTTTTTAATAACCACAATTTCGTCTGCAATATTTAAGATTCTCTCCTGATGAGAAATAATGAGTATTGAGCTTCCGTTGATTTTTCTTCTCATGTTCTTAAATACATCTATGAGATTCTGGAAACTCCAAAGGTCAATTCCTGCCTCAGGCTCGTCAAAAACCGAAAGTCTTGATGCCTTTGCAAGCACGGTGGCAATCTCGATACGCTTCAATTCTCCACCGGAGAGTGAAGCATTTACTTCTCTGTCGATGTAGTCCTGCGCACAAAGGCCTACTGCGCCGAGGTACTCGCATGCGTCAGCAACCGAGATGTTTTTTCCCTTTGCAAGTCTGATAAGATCCAAAACCTGGATTCCCTTAAATTTGACCGGCTGCTGAAAAGCAAATCCGATTCCCTTTTTTGCTCTGTCAGTGATTGACATATTCGTGATATCCTCTCCGTCGAGAAGTATCTGTCCGGAAGTCGGTTTTTCTATTCCCGCGATGATTCTTGCGAGTGTGGATTTTCCGCCTCCGTTTGGTCCCGTGATAACTATGAGCTTATCATCAGGTATAGTCAGACTGACGTCTCTTATGATTTCTTTATCCTGTCCTTCAGAGTCTACATTGAAGGTTATATTTTTTAACTCCAGCATTGTAATTTCCTCACTTTCCGTTTGTGCCGGAACGTTGTCCGAAAAAATTTCATACACTTCCATATTCTATATCAAAACGGTGGAAATAGAAAGACATTAAATGGGCTTTGATAGGGATATTTTTAGGAATTTTAGACAAAAAAAATGCGAAACCAAACGATTTCACACCTGAAAATGAGACACGGGGGAATCGAACCCCCGACAACTTGATTAAAAGTCAAGTGCTCTACCAACTGAGCTAGTATCCCATGTATTAAATTATTACCATTTCAAACTGGGCTAACCAGATTCGAACTGGTGAATGCAGGAGTCAAAGTCCTGTGCCTTACCGCTTGGCGATAGCCCATTGCTTTGCTTACTGCATCAAGCAAGGGTGGATACAGGGATTCGAACCCTGGGCCTCCAGAGCCACAATCTGGCGCGCTAACCAACTGCGCTATAC
>JAILLZ010000189.1 GCA_024692885.1 Lachnospiraceae bacterium
AGTCTGTAGTCTCCGTAGATAAGACCTTTGTATCCATTCATGAAGCCGTACACTTCCAGGTCATCCACACTACCGGCAAGTCCTTTTACAACACCTCTCATGGCAGCATTAAGTGCCTGACAGTCACCACCGCTGGTTAACAATCCTATACGTAACATAAGCCTGTTCCCCCTGTTCACAATAGACTTTTTATGTTTCTTAGTTGTAATAATCCGTTACAGCTTTTATCTTCTTTGCAAGAGCCTTGGCAATCTTCTTTGCGCCCGATGCGTTCGGATGAATGTTGTCATATGTCCCAAGGTTCAATGTAGATGTAGTCAATTCAGATGCATAACTGTATTTTGCAGCTATTGTCGATATTGACGCTCCGTTTCTGTCGCTAAACGGCGGTCTTACGCAAACTATCTTTGCGCTTGAATACAGTTTATGAATCTTTTTTATAAGTGTCTGATATCCTGACTGGAAATCCGAGTCAGAACAGCTTGCATCGTTTGCTCCGAATTCCACTACTATAGCTCCAACATTTGTCGGGTAAGATGTGGTTTTGCTACCGTCCATATTGTAAGTAACTATATTGTATGCTTTTGAAAAGCTTCCTGTCTCTGTTATTCCGCAGCTTGCAAAACCTACCATGTAAGGAATGGCTCCGAGTTTTTCAGCTGTGTACCATGCGTATGAATGCGTTGCACTGGATCCCGATGTGTTGAGTCCGTCGCCTATTGTTCTTATGCCCTCTGTGATGCTGTCACCGTAGAACACAACCACAGGATTCTGAGGTGCTATCGCGGTTACAACACCGGTTGAAGCTGTATTTGCTGTAATGCTCTTTACAGCCAATGCACCGTTTCCTATCCATCTGTCCTCATAAGGACTTACACTGTCGAGTACCACTCTGACATAATGCGTTTTGGCATTTCCAAGATTCAATGTCACTTTGCTTCCAACGTTCTTGTACTGGAAATCCTTTCCGTCGATGGAATAAGCGATTCTCGGTTTATTTAAAGATGTGGAAAATGCAAATTTGATGGTAACTTTCTTTGTTCCCGTCGTTTTAAAGTAGAAAGAACTTCCGGCTGTACTTGTAGCCTGATACTTCTTTCCTCCGAAAGATCTTGTGTACCATTTACCAGATGTGGCAAATGTTCCGGACACATCCTTGTATTCTATACCGTCATAGGTTTTTGTCTGATATTTTACTTTTACGGTACATGTGTATTTCTGCCAAACTCCGTCCACCTTTGTCTTTGCGGTGATAACAGCCGTACCCTTCTTCTTTGCGTACACCTTTCCAGAAGATGTTACAATTGCTACCGAATCGTTGCTGGTAAGCCATTTCACGGTACCGTCTGCGCCTTCCAGCGTCAGCTGTTTATACCTTGCAGGTGCAAGTGTAATGCTGGATTCACTGAGAGCAATCTCATCATCCGTGGCTGCATATGCCGTAACACTGCTGTTAAAGATTGGTGCGAAAGCAAATGCCATGCATAGTGCAATGAATAGTAAAACCTTCTTTAATGTTGTCTTCATCCTGTTACCCCTTTTTCATTATTCATTGTATCTTTCGTTTGAACCCCTACACAGTCCATATTCCTTTAAAGTATAACATATATGGTTTACCCGTGCAAAGTGTGATAGAATATGTGCACTGTATTTAAGAAAGAAGGTTTTACTTTGAAAGAAAGAATATATTCATTCGATTTAATAAGGGCTGTATGTTGCTGGATTATAGTAATATGCCACTTCGGTTTTTCATGTCTCATGTCTCCAACCTTTGCGGACGCAAACAAACTTGTTTATCATGCAAACGGTGACTGGGGTGAGATTACCGCTGTTGCTGTATTCTTTATGATCTCAGGCGCATCGCTTTACTACAATCACAGAGAAATACATTTTGCGGACTTAAAGAAGTTCTACTACACAAGATTTAAGGGAATCTTTCCTATGTTTTATTTGCTGTGGCTGTTTCTGTTTTTCCAAAAGGCCGTTGCTGCTCACAATCTCTTTTACATAGGAAACAAAAAGTCCCTCATTCTTACACTCTTTGGAATGGACGGTTACCTCAAATACCGTTTCACCTACAACTACTACATTATCGGTGAATGGTTCCTTGGAGCGCTCATCTTCCTTTACATTTTGTATCCGCTCCTTACCTGGGGCATGAAGAAATGCAGATGGATAGTCACCGCCGTTTTGGGATTGGCCTTTGCCGCTATCCTTTACAGATATACTTTTATGATTCCAATCACAAGAAACCTCATTACTTGTCTGGTTTCAATGTGGCTTGGTATGCTTTTCATAGAGTACAGGGAATTTTTCTCTAAGACAGTTTTTGCTGTTGTATTTGGAATCATCACCTTACTTCTCATTTTTGTGAGTGTTCCGATTCCAAACACACTCTCAATGATAATTATGGCAATGGGAATCCTTCTGGTTCTCAACCGCACAGCTGACACGATTATGAAACCGGCTCCTGTCAAAAGCTTTATATCGCTTACCAGCAGTCTTTCATATCCGATATTCCTGCTTCAGCACATCGTTATAGATCAGGTGCTCTCGATTTACGAGGGACAAACCTTAGGACACTTTGAAGAGTTTTTGCTTTTGATAATGACCTTTGTGGTTACTTACATATTTGCCATCGTGCTCAACCTGGTAAACAAAGCCTTTGTCAAAACCGCTCTCTTCAAAAAACTCGACTCCCTCTTCATAACAAACTAACCACACAACTAAGACCGCCACTTCCGTGGCGGTCTTTTCATACTTTGCGAGGTTTTTCTTTGTATTTTTCTTACGCATTATTTCTTCCCATATTCTTGAGGCATGCGCCCTCCCGATAATATGGTTTTATTTTCGGAGACTCATATCATTCATTCACACTCCTAATCGGCAAACGCATCGCTCGAATCCGAACTCCATCCCCGATAAGTTTTATTACCATAAAACTAACGGGGCTGTCAGACATACGTTTCTTGCGATGCGCCTTTTTAGGATCGCTCATGAATTTCGTCTAAAGAAAATATAACCATATTATCGGGAGAGTGCATGCTGTCAAAGTATAATGAAAATGAATAATCATAAGAAAAATACATAGAAAAACCGAGCGCCCTGCTTCGAAAAAACGACAACGAACGTTACCTTCGCAGTTAACTCGGTCCAGGCACCCTTGCGGCACACGGGAGGTTCTTCTTAGAGCTGCTTCATTCCTGACCTGACTCGGTTCGTAGATTCCCATTGCGCAAGACCCGGACTTCAACGCCACTTGCGTAGGGCGGCTTCGCCACCAATATCCTCTGCAGAGCATCACCCCAACTATAGCGGATTGTTGGTTCAAGGTACCGCTACCACCCCGGCTGCTCGGAAACATCATTTTAACAATTCCTCATGTATTTGTCAATCAAGCTCTCCAAATCGGAAATGCTGTTCACTTCGTTTATAAGGCCTCTGAGCCTTGAAGAGTTTCTGAGGCCTGACGTGTACCATGCGGTATGCTTTCTCATCTCACGTATTCCCGTGTACTCTCCCTTAAACTCGATAAGGGCTTTTCCATGGCGAAGTATCATGTCACCAATTTCACTCATTGTAGGCCTTGGCATGATTTCTCCGGTTTCAAGCCCCGACAACACCTCTCTGAAAATCCAGGGATTTCCCTGGGCACCTCTGGCTATCATGAAACCGTCGCATCCGGTTTCCTCTTTCATCCTGAGAACATCTTCCGCAGTGTTCAGATCGCCGTTTCCTATGACAGGAATCTTTACGCTTTCTTTCACTGCTTTAATTATGCTCCAATCTGCTTTTCCGGAATAGTACTGTTCCCTTGTTCTTCCATGGACAGCCACCGCGCTTGCGCCCGACTCTTCTGCCACATGCGCCATTTCCACTGCGTTTACGTGTTCATCATCGAAGCCCTTTCGAATTTTAACGGTGACAGGCCTTGTGGAGTTCTTCACCACAGCTTCTATAACTTTTCCTGCAAGCACAGGGTTTTTCATGAGCGCTGATCCATCTCCGTTGTTGACCACCTTCGGAACAGGACAGCCCATATTGATATCCAGGATTTCAAACTCCTTATCCTCAATCATCTTTGTAGCTTCGCCCATTGCCTCAGGGTCTGAGCCAAAAATCTGAAGCGACACCGGATGTTCTGTCGGGTCAGTCTGCAAAAGTTCTATGGTGTTTTTATTCTTATATGTGATAGCCTTTGCGCTCACCATCTCGGTGCAGACAAGACCCGCTCCCATTTCTTTACAGATAACACGAAATGGCAGGTCGCTTACGCCTGCCATTGGTCCGAGTATAATATTGTTTTCTAATGTTACATTTCCTATCGTCAATTTCGTCATATCTTACTTTTGTTTTTCAAATATAGCGCGCAAACCTTCAAGGGTGAGGTCTGCATCGTAAACATCGATTGAATCCGTATTCTCGGCGATAATTCTTCCCATTCCACCTGTTGCGATAACCTTTGCATCTTTGTATCCGGATTCCTTTTTCATATGCTCTATGATGTACTCAGTCTGTCCAATCTGTCCGTACACCAATCCTGCCTGCATACTTGTGATTGTCTCTTTTGCAAGAATAGTATCAGGCTTCATAATCTCTATCTCAGGAAGCTTTGCAGCTTCTTCCCACAATGCTTTGGCTGAAGTTCTGATTCCCGGTGCAGTAACTCCTGCAGCAAGTGCTCCATCTTCTCTGAGAAGATCGTAAGTGGTAGCAGTTCCAAAATCAAGAACGATTGCAGGTCCTCCGTACTTATAGAAAGCCCCGGCGCAGTCAACTATACGATCCGTCCCAATCTGTTTTGGATTTTCGGTAACAACTTTTATTCCGGTCCTTATTCCAGGTCCCACTATGATAGGAGTTATGCCAAAGTATTTCACGATAGCGCTTGTAAATGAATACATTACCTTCGGAACAACGGATGAAATAATAACATCCGTAACATCACTCATCTTAAGCGCGTTATGCTCTATTAGTTCCGCAATATTTATTCCGTATTCATCAGATGTACGAAGATTCTTCGTAGTCATTCTGAAAGTAGTGAGGAGCTTCTTTCCGTCATACACGCCATATGTGATATTTGTATTCCCCACATCGATAACCAACAACATTTTCTTAATCCACCTTTCCCAAAACCAGTACCTGATAAAACAATGTCAGCGATTCAAAAAGCTCACTTTTTTCCTGCTGAAGTTTTTTAACCTTCATTCCGGCTCCAATTTCATCATACAAAAGATCTCCCTCGTCCGAAGAAGTCCTGAGCTGTAATTCTCCATCTTCATCAAATATGAGTTCAAGTATTCCTCCCACGTCCTCTGTAAACAGAACGCACATGATTTTCAATTCATCCTTTACACTCTGAGGTATTGCATCAAATCGTTCACTCAAGTAGAACTTTTTCTCATAAGCGCTGGATACACAAAGTACAAATTCTTCCATCTCTTATTCCTTAAACATATCCGTAGAGTCCTCGCACCGAAACTTCACCGGCCGAGACAGCAACCGTTTTTCCTTCGGTTTCCACCAAAAGTTCACCGGTATCCGTTATACCCTTGGCAATACCGTTAAACGGTTCCCTCGAATCGAGTACTCTCACTTCTTTTTCTTTATTTACAAGCATTCTCTCATAGTCGGTTTTCAAATTCTTCAGGTTCAAATCCCTGCAGAATATATCATAATACTTTTCAAACTGCCTCAGTATCTCTGCAAGAAGTTCCGACCTTCTTACGACAGGCAAACCGTCCTGCTCCACATATCCTGCTATGTCTTTTATGTCATCAGAGAATTCCTGCTTGTGGACATTTATTCCGATTCCCACCACAACGTAATTGATATAATCAATCTCTGCGCTCATCTCCGTGAGAATCCCTACCACCTTTTTACCGTTAACCAAAATGTCATTCGGCCATTTTATCTTTGCTTCGGCTCCATATATCTTTTCGATAGCCGATGCTGTGGCAAGAGCCGCAACCAGTGTAACCTGAGAAGCACTGTTCGGAGCAAACTCAGGTTTTAAAACAAGTGTCATGGCTATGTTTGTCCCCTTACCTGCAAGCCAGTCTCTTCCTCTTCTTCCACGCCCTGCGGTTTGGTTTTCCGTCACAACCAGAGTTCCGTTTTTCGCCCCTTCATCCGCAAGTTGTTTTGCCTTGGTATTGGTAGACTCCGTTTCCTCAAAAAAATGAACTTCAGATCCCGCCCACGCTGTATCTATGAGCGAGCAAAGTTCATGTTTGCAAAGAATATCCGGAGCGGATTTAAGTCTGTACCCACGATTGGATACCGACTCAATTTCATATCCTTCTTCTTTTAGTTTTTTCATATCTTTCCAGACAGCGGTACGGGATACATTCAACGCATCGCATATCTCCTGTCCGGAAACGTAGCCCTCGTTTTGTCTAAGGGCTTTTAGTATTGCCGTTTTCATGGTAAATAATCCAAAACCATTCTTATTTCAGTGTTGCAAGCATTATGGCTTTTATGGTGTGCATTCTGTTTTCTGCCTCGTCAAATACCACCGACTGCTTGCTCTCAAATACCTCATCGGTAACCTCAAGCTCATCAAGTCCGAACTTATCATGAACCTCACGACCTATTGTCGTCTTAAGATCATGGAACGCCGGAAGACAATGCATAAATATAGCTGTTGGCTTTGCATTGCTCATGGCTTTGCTGTTCACCTGATAAGGCATGAGTTTCTTTATTCTTTCTTCCCACACGCTGTCAGGTTCTCCCATGGAAACCCAAACATCCGTGTAGATAACATCTGCATCTTTTGTACCCTCGTTCACATCTTCGGTGAGTGTGATGGTTGCGCCTGTCTCCTCAGCCACTTTCTTTGCGTAGCTAACGAGTTCGTCCGAAGGGAAATAATCCTTGTTTGTGCATGCGCAGAAATTCATTCCAAGCTTTGCGCAAACTATCATGAGGGAATTTCCTTCGTTGTATCTGGCATCTCCCATATAGGTGAGCTTTACGCCCTTTAACTTGCCAAGATGCTCTTTTATGGTAAGCATGTCAGCTATCATCTGTGTAGGATGGAACTCATTTGTAAGTCCGTTCCACACAGGTACGTCGGAGTATTTTGCAAGCTCTTCAACTATTTCCTGCTCAAATCCCCTGTACTCTATACCGTCATACATTCTTGAGAGAACTCTTGCCGTATCGGCAATGCTCTCCTTCTTTCCAATCTGCGAACCGGAAGGATCAAGATATGTGACTCCCATTCCAAGATCATATCCTGCAACCTCAAAGGCGCATCTTGTTCTTGTACTGGTCTTTTCAAAGATAATGGCAATATTCTTTCCTTCAAGATGTCTGTGCGGAATGCCTTTTTTCTTTTCGTCCTTAAGTTTAGCTGCAAGTTCCACAAGATACTCTATCTCCTCAGGAGTGTAATCCATGAGTTTGAGAAAGTCTCTTCCCTTCAAATTAATATTTGCCATTTTGCCACCTCATTACTCTTTATGCTCGTTCAATGCTGCTACTTCTGTAATTGATTTTGCAAGGCCTGCAATTCCCTGAATCTCTGAAGGGATGATAATCTTTGTAGACTTTCCGTCTGCTGCCTTTGCAAAAGCTTCGAGGCTCTTCAACTGAAGAACGTTTGTATCAGGCGCTGCCTCTTTGAGGTATCTGATACCTTCTGCATTTGCCTGCTGTATTCTCATGATAGCCTGAGCCTGTCCTTCTGCCTCTCTGATGGTAGCTTCCTTCTGAGCCTCAGCTCTAAGAATTGCTGCCTCTTTTTCTGCTTCGGCATCAAGGATGGCTGCCTCTTTATTTCCCTGTGCAACAAGGATAGCTGATTCTTTCTGTCCTGCCGCTCTTAATACTGCTTCTCTCTTTTCTCTTTCTGCTCTGAGCTGTTTCTCCATCGGTTCTCTGATTTCCGGTGGAAGTATGATGCTCTTGAGCTCGACTCTGTTTACTTTGATTCCCCATGGGTCTGTAGCGATATCAAGAGATGCTCTCATCTTTGTATTGATGGTATCTCTTGAGGTAAGGCTTTCATCCACTTCCATATCTCCGATGATGTTACGAAGTGTTGTGGCTGTGAGGTTCTCTATAGCCATGATAGGATTCTCAACACCGTAAGCATAAAGCTTTGGATCTGTAATCTGGAAATATACTACGGTATCTATCTGAATAGTAGCGTTATCCTTTGTGATAACAGGCTGAGGAGGGAAATCCACCACCTGCTCTTTAAGGTTTACTTTCTTTGCGATTCTGTCGATGAAAGGTCTCTTGAAATGAAGTCCAACCTCCCATGTTCCCAAATAAGCTCCCAAACACTCAACTACATAGGCATTTGCCTGTGGTACGATTCTGATGCAGTTTGCAACTATTACAAGTGCAATCAGTAATACGATTATAAATAATATAAATCCAAGCATAACTTCTCCTCCTTTTATGCGTAATCGCTTAAATAATGATACTTTATTATCCAAATAAATTCAACAAAAACCCGTCGTATCGTCGTTTGCTCTTTTGTACATAGCAAAAAAAGAAGGTCGCTCATGCGACCCTCTTTGAGTTTGTACATTTTAGAAAAATACGTTTCCGCCGATAACGGTTCCTGAATATCCGCTTGAAGCACTTCTGAACTGAGTTGCTCCACCTGTGATTTCGGTTCCGTTTATAACTTCCTGTGCTGCCTGCTTACATGCCGAGCTAACATTTCCGCTTGCTATGAGTGCGTCTACCTGTCCGCTTAATGCAGGTGTAAACTGTCCGCTCTGATAAATAACTCCGGCAATAGTATTTGGATATGCTCCACTTCTGACACGGTTCATAACTACTGAACCAACTGCGAGCATTCCCTCGTATGAGCCATGTCCTGCCTCTGTCTGAATGAGTGCTCCGAGAAGTGTAACTTCATCGGCTGATGCAGCAACTGCTCTCTTTTCTTTTGCTTCTTCCTCAGCTTTTGCCTTTTCTTCTGCAGCTACCTCTTCTGCTGTCTTTGCAGTTCCGAGGTTTAATCCAACGGTAACATACTCTGCCGAAACATATCCGACAACATCGTTTGTGTATTTTACCGCTACCCAGCCTTCAACTTCTTCTGCATCGGTAGCAACTTCGATTGTTGAATTCTCATCGAGCTGCTTTAATACTTCTGCATCTTCGCTGGCTGCTGCTCTGACTCTGAGTCCCTGTGTATTTACTGTGGCAACTGTGCTGCAAACCTCTTTTGCAAGGCTGTTTGCGTCATCACCGTATACAAGGTACTCGCTCTTTACATATCCGGTAACATTTCCGGATGTAATCTGTGTCCACTCACCTTCTACGGAAACAACCGTAGCCAAATCTCCCTTGCTGAGCTTACCGACAATGTCGCTATTCTCATCTGCTGAAGATCTGATATTCATGTTATCATCGACATCGGCCATGACTTTGTCTGCCCATTCTGCCGACTCTGCTGCTGCAGCCTCTGCTTCTGCTGCTTCCTCAGCTGCTATAGCTGCCTCTGCTTCTGCATTGCTCTCTGCAACATTTGCATTTACTGCCAAAATGATTCCTGCTGAAGGAGTGGCAGTCTCATTGTCTTCTGTTGTATCTGTAGTTTCTTCTGTAGATTCCTCGGCTACAGTCTCAGTTGTTGTCTCGGCTTCTGTTGCTGCCTCAGTCTCTTCCACTGTTTCTGCTACAGCCTCTGTCTCAGTCTCAACTGCTGCTTCTGTCTCTGCTTCAGTTTCAACCTCTGACTCTGTCTCGGCCTCTACATTAACTACTTCTTCTGCAACTTCTTCTGTTGCGATTTCTACTACTGCTTCTGTTTCAACTTCTTCGCTAAGTTCTGTGTCCTCAGCTGAAGAAACTAAAATATGCTGTCCATCTTCTATAGTTGCTTCTACAAGTCCGGCTTCCTCTGAAGACTCTTTCTCGTATGATGAAAGACTTAAGATGATTCCGGCTGTAAGTGCTTTCTGATGTTCTGTTGTAACTTCTGTCGTACAAACTTCATTAACTACTGTTGTGTTTACACCCGAAGCGGCATTTGTGCTGACAGTTGCCATTGCTACCAAAAGGCTTGCTACCAAGGCACTCTCAATCACTCTTTTGTTTCGTTTCACGTTAACCTCCAACAATCTTTTACAAAAGATTTTTTAATTGTTACGTTTTTGTTACAAAAAGGACTATAACATTATTTCGTTTTATTGTCAAATTTGGCACATTATCCCACTTATTTGACGCAAAAAATCTCTCCCCAAATTTTCATCTGAGGAGAGATTCTGTTTGCTTTAAAATCAATCGTAATATGTAACTGTATTTCCCTTTACTTTCTTGCTGACATAGGTGCTTTCATCTGCCATCTTATATACATCATCGAAGGTAGCATCGTCACCCTCACGAATGAATTTTACTCCCACACTGATTTCAACCGGAACTCCATTCATATCGTTTATCTCAATGTTTTCGATGTATCTGAACAACCTCTCGAACATGGTGTCAGCTTCGTTGTTGTTCTTCACGCCCTCAGCAAATACCGCGAACTCGTCTCCGCCAAGTCGCATGATAATATCATTGTTTCTGAAGCTCTTTTTCAGGCAGTCCGCAACTTCTCTGATGGCCTCGTCACCAACATTATGTCCGTAGGTATCGTTGATTCTCTTGAATTTATCAACATCTATAACCACGAACATTCCCTCTTGTCCGGAAAGAAGTCTTCTCTTAATCTTCTTCTCACCGCTTCCACGATTTAGAACACCTGTCATTAAATCTGTCTGTGAAAGACGTCTCAGTTCGTTTTCGCGTCTCTTTTCTTCGTCAATAACCTCAATGGTGAACAGAACTGTTTTTACACTACGGTCAAATCCGCTGTCTGCTTTTACAAACTGAAGGCGGCACCATCCCACATGTTTTCCAAGGGTTTCCATTGAGATGCTGTTTTCGATACCAAGTCTTTCAACAAGAGTTCCAAAATCCATGAATGCTCTTGTGGCATCCTTGTAACTCGAATCCACCATGCTGCTAACAATGCTGTCGAGATTCACATCCTTAATATTTCCCTCTCTATGTTCCATAAATCGGATTATTTCTGAAGAGGTAACAATGTTTCTGAACTTTCCTGTTTCAAGATTTATCAGGAACATTGTCGAATATATGCTCGAAAGTCTGGAATAGCTTTCGACTTTCGTCTCTTTCTCCAAACGAATATGTTCCCTCTTGATTGCAAGATTAACCGCCAATACAAAGGAAACAAGAATTATTGCCAATGCCAAAACATCTGCTGCAAGGATGTGCCACTGCAAGGATGTTATTTCATGTCTGTCATTCTCCACCACCACAAGCATTCCCAGCCTGTTAATAGCACCGGTAGCCGAATAGCCATGCTTTGTCAGTACGCTGTAAGTGTAAACACCGGTTTCCACGCTATCTTCAAAGGCATTGATTCCATACATTGGTTCAGTAAAATAATCACCCTGGGCATCAAAATAAACATTTCCTTCTTTATCCGTTACTTTTATTCTTACCCTTTTTGCCCCTTCACGATGCTTAAGAATTTCCCTTATCTCATCTATCGGAATTCCAATACCAACCAGACCTATGGTGTTTCCCTTTTCATCCAGTATTTTGGTATTGGCAAAAAGTGTCCATTCATTTTCGGAATCATGATTTATATCAATATCAAATGTTGTACGATCCTTGAGTTCCATCGACTCTTCTATCCAATTATCCCGTTCATAACTATCCGGGTTAATTACCCTTTTAAACTTACCGTTATAATAGTAAGCTCCGTTTTCTTTTATATAAACCGAACAATATTTGTACCCGTACAAAACCTCCACGTCGTTCATATAGCTTGCGATGTAGCTCTCCAAGTCCGCTTCATCATATGAGTCGTAGTCTTTTAATACATCAACCAAGGTTGGGAACTCTGTCAGAACCCTGCTCCTTCTTTCCAGATCATCAACAGTCATATTGATGGATGAGCAGACTTCATCAACCTGATCATATGCCAGTTCTTCGGTGTCTTTTTGAATTAGTTCGTAAGCTGATACCCCAAACAAAAAAGATGTGAGTATAAATGTGAGGAGTACCATGCCTATTACAAATGAATAAATCTTCTTTCTCATACTTAACTTCCCCATTTTAACAGTATGTTATGAAGAATATTATATACTATTTTTAGGCATTATTATAGCCCGTTCGATTCTTTTTCCTCTCGAACGGGCTCTTATGAAATATCTCGAAGTTTCACTGTATAACCTCTCTTTCTATTGTCTCGTTTTTCTCCCCGCTATGGACTCCTTCCCTTCATACCAATATCTCCTATCTAGTTAGCCCTTGACGTGTTACATCTATGATTAACTCCTAAGAGATTTTATTTTTTGGTCAATGAATTTAGTGTCCCATTGGTCTCTACCTCTTTCTAATTCGATAAACGCGGGTTTTTTAACGTCCTCTTTTGATATTGGTTACTGTCCCATTGGACCGTCCTCCTGGTTCTGAGATCCTGATCTTCTTAACTTTTTGGCTCTTTGCCTTAGAATAATTTCTTTCATTTTTGTTAATGTCCGATCTCTTTTATGGCTATATATTAACCCCTATATGCATTTTTGTCAAGCACTTTTCTGATATTTATTATTTTTATTTTAAATTGTCTAATATTAATACACATCAGAATCATATTGCGTACACATCAGTAAAGTGTACTTGAGTTGTCCCCTTTATTCTCGTTTTCACATACTTTCGAAGCATTTTCAACTTTTTTTAATATCTTATTTACTATATCACTTTAATACAATTGTGCTAGAATTTATTTATGCGCATAGCATTTGGGAGGTTATTTTGAAGTACAAATTCAGTAAAGATGAGGTTAAAACCGTCATCAACATGGCCTGGCCCTCTGTGGTTGAGTCTTTCTTCATATCCTTTACAGGTATGATTGACACCATGATGGTCAGCACAATCAGTTCTTCCGCTGTTGCAGCGGTCGGTCTCACAACACAGCCTAAATTCATCGGTCTTGCAACTTTTATTGCACTAACCGTTGCCACTTCGGCTATTATAGCCAGGCGAAAAGGTGAGGAAAGACGTTCAGATGCAAATAAAAGCTTACTGGCGATCCTCGGATTTGCAATTATCACAACATTCCTTATAAGTTTTCTGTGTGTGACATTTGCAGATCCCGTTATTAAGCTTTGCGGTTCCGCGGACGATACTCACAGCGATGCCGTCCTGTATTTCAGGATTATAATGGGTTGTATCATCTTCAACACCATCAGCATGACGATAAATTCCGCTCAGCGCGGATCCGGAAACACGAAACTTGCCATGCGAACCAACGTTGTTTCTTCTATAGTAAATATTATTTTTAATTACCTTTTAATCGGAGGCAACCTTGGTTTCCCTGCTTTGGGCATAAGGGGTGCGGCCATTGCAACGGTCTTAGGTTCTGTAGTGGCATGTATAATGAGTATCCTATCATTGTTTGACAGTTCAAGTTTTGTAAGCATTCCTTACTGTGTCAAAGAAAAGATTTTCTTTTCTGTTTCACCGCTTGTTCCGGTTTTCAAACTCGGAAGTTCGGTTTTCCTTGAGCAGTTATTGCTTCGAGTAGGCTTCATGGCCACCGCCATAATGGCAGCAAAGCTTGGTACTGCTCCGATGGCAGCCCACCAGGTTGGTATGAATATCTTAGGACTTTGTTTTTCCTTCGGAGACGGTTTCCAGGCAGCCTCAGTTGCTCTTATCGGTCAGAGTCTCGGAAGAAAGGATCCAAAGCAGGCAAACAGATACGGTATCATCTGCCAGCTTTGCGGACTCGCTGTAGCAATATGCATTTCAATACTGCTTCTTGTCGGAGGAAGGTTCTTCTACGGCCTGTTCTTTGAGGAAGAAAACATTATTGAAATCGGAGTCAGCATAACAAGAATGATTGTTCTTATCGTGCTCTTCCAGATACCTCAGGTCGTCTTCACAGGAAGCTTAAGAGGCGCAGGAGACGTCCTCTATACGACAATGACATCCACTATAAGCGTTACCTTTGTAAGAACCATTGTTTCCTATATATGCTGTTTTGTTTTGGGATGGGGAATGGTTGGAATCTGGTGCGGTGTAATGGCCGACCAGTCATGCAGATTTATTCTTAACTCTTTGCGTTATCGATCGGGAAAGTGGATGAAGATAATTATATAATTGATATAATCTTTTCACATTTTTCATTACGAATTTTCATCAACATAACAGGAGCCCCGGACTATAAGTCCGAGGCTCCTATTATTTAATGTCTAAGCATTTTCATGTCTAAGCATTCTCTTTGATTATACTGTTCCGTTAGTGTCTGCTGTCATGTTGTCATTCTTCTCTGTAGATTTTCTCGTAGCGTAGAATGCTATGATCATCTGGAGTATAAGGATGATTACCATGCAAAGTGTCCACTTATCTGTCAGTACCATCTTACCTGTCATATCCTCTGTGAGTACGAACAGTATTACTGATACTACTGTAGGTACGATACTGAAGAGTCTTAAGAATCCTCTTCTCTTGATTCGGTCTTCTTCGTCCTCATCCATTACCTCACCCTCAGTGTTGTTAATCTTCTCATCGTCTTCTTTCTTCTTAGTGAAGTATGTGAAGAGAAGTAACAATGTAATGAGTGCAGTGAATATTGTTGCTAACAGGTTGATGAGTGCCCATACAATCTGGTTATTAGCTGCGAGAGGTACTTCGTCTTCGCCAAGCTGTGTGACTGTTGGATTTCCATCCGCGTCTATTGTAAGCTTACCTGCCGGTACTGTCTCGTCGTCAACTGTTGTTCCGTCTCCGCCTGCTGTGTCGCCGTTTGCCACATCTGTTCCGTCTCCGTCACCGTTAGGTGTTACAGGAGTTGTAAGCTGTGGTGTACCGCCGGTTGTATCTCCGGTAGTTCCGTCGGTTGTTGTATCGTCAGCATTCGGTGTTACTCCACCCTTGCCGGTGTCGTTGTCTTTGTCATCAACTGTAGGTTTTACTCCGTCCTTTCCGGTATCGTCATCATCTGATACAGGCTCATTGTCTGTTCCGTTACCGTTGTCGTCGTCTTCCTCATCAGTTACTGCGTTTGCTGTGTAAAGAACGTTGATTTCAACGTCTCTTGCAGGCATTCCGCCTTCATCGCTGTAGATAGCTCTATATGCAGGTGTGTATCCCTCTACCTCAGGTGAATTGATTGGTCCGAAGCTGTCGCCCTCTACGAAGTTGCCTACGTAAGAGTCTGCCAACTTGGTTCCGCTTGCATCAACGTAGTTGATTGTAAGTGTGTAGATTCCCTTAATGGTAAGTTTTCCTTCTACTACAGATACTGCAAACTGATCTGATACATCATTTCCTGCTGTATCCTTAACAACTGCAACACCTGTTATAGTGGTCTGGTATGTTCCTGCATCCGTTCCGGCTGCCTTTGCATCAAGTCCGCTTACTGTGTACTTGTTGCCATTTACTACAAACTCATTTGTCTCGAATCCTTCGACGGTCTTCTCTGTTCCATCGTATACGAACTCGCCGCTGTTTGCTGTTATCGTAATCTCGTACTTAGCATTTCTGTTGGTTACATTAAGTGTTCCGTATGCTACTGAGATGTCGTAGTTGTCAGCAATTACACCTTCTGCAAGCTCATATGTGAAGAAGTTCGGTGATGTTCCTACAAGAAGCTGGCTTCCTGTGTAAGTAATTATTGCTGTGTCGCTTCCTACGAATCCAACGTCATCGCCGGTCTCGTATGTCACTTCATTCTTCTCAAGCGAGTATCCGTCGTATTCTTTCTCATCGCTGAGTGATGTGATGCTTACCTTACGAGGACTTATTGTAAGTGTTCCAGGTCTTGCAATTACCTTGAATGATCCTGTTACATCATTTCCGCCTGCATCTTCAACAACTGCTGTTCCATTTACATTCACTGATGTACTTCCGGCATTTGTAAGTGATGCTGTAGCTGTAAGTCCGCTTACTGTGTAAGTATTTCCGTTAGCTGCTGTAAATGTATCTGTTACAAATCCGTTTACTGTATGTGCCTCACCGTTGTATACGTAATTTCCGCTCTTAGCGTCAATGTAGATGATATACTTGGTGTCTTCGGATCTGTTTGTAACTGTAAGCTGTCCGTATGTCTTTGTAATTGAGTAGTTATTTGCATCAGTTCCGGTCTTAAGAGTGTATGTGAACTTGTTCTCTGCTGTTTCTCCGGCATATCTAACCTTTGCACTCTCATCGAATGTGTATGTATCTACGCCTTCCTCACCGGCAAATCCATCTCCACTAACTGTTACGTTGTGGTCGAAGAAGTCTTCATCATTCCACTCCCAAGTCTTGGTTGCTGATGTAAGTGTTACTGTTCTCGCAGATATCGTAGCATATCCAGGAGTCGTCTTTACTATGAACTGGCTTGTTACATCATTTCCGGCTGAATCCTTAACAACTGCTGTTCCGCCAACCGGTATAGAAGCTATGCTGTCTGCTACGTTTGTTACTGTAGCTTCTGATGTAAGTCCTGTTACTAAGTAGTTAACTGTTGTTCCGTTTGCTGCTGTGACTGTTACAGGTATTCCGTTTGCTGTCTCATTCTCAAATCCACTTACTGTGAGAGCTGTTCCGTCGTACTTCTGGCTTCCTGACTTAGCGGTTACCGTTACTTCGTACTTAACATCTCTGTCGTAAACTTTGAGTTTTCCGTATACCTGGCTGATTGTGTAGTTATTAGCGTTTGTTCCGTCCTTAAGAGTGTAATCGAAGGTGTTATCTACTCCGTCTCCTGTTGTCACTGTTGTCTGGCCTGCGAAGTTAGAATATGTTGCTCCGTCTGTTCCAACGAATCCTACGTTGGTTCCGGTAGAAATTGTTACCTCTTCGTTCTTAAGTTCTGTACCATCGTACATCATGCTCTTGCCTACTGATGTAAGAGTTACAGGTCTTGCTGTGATTTCAAGTGTTCCGTCAACTGTTGTTGCGAATGTGTAGTTTCCTGTTACATCCTTGTTGTCGCTTGTACGAACTACCTTATATCCTGAAATCCTTGATGTTCCTGTTGAAACATCTGCTCCGGTTGTTCCTGCTACGGTTGCTGCAAGCACATCACCGTTTGCTAAGATGCCCTGTGTAAATTCATATCCGTTAGCATTGAGTGCTGTTCCGTCATAAACCTTAGTTACATTCTTAGCTGTGATGGTTATAGGTGCTGAAACCTTATTGATGCTAAGTGTTCCGTATGCAGGTGTAATTGTGTAGTTAGTAGCCTTTCCACTTGTGAACTCCCAAGTGAACTTGTTCTGAACTGCACCTTCGTCAGGATCTGTAACTGTTCCGGTGAAGCTGTATGCCACTGCATCTCCGGTTACGAAGCCAGGATCGCTGACTGTTACGCCATTGTTTGTAAGTGCTGTACCATCGTATGTCTTGCTGTCGGTAGCTGATGTGAGTGTCAATGCACGAGGAGCTATCTCAAGCGATCCAGGTACAACTACGAAGGTTACGTTTGTAAAGTTAGCATTTGTATTTGCGAAACTTCCTGCTTCAGGTTTCCACTCGTATGTTCCGGCATCTGTCTCGGAAATCTGAGCTGTTCCTGAGTATGTGAAGTCTCCCTCACCGTAAAGTGCATTTGTTGAGCTAATAGTGTATCCACTCAATGTATGTGGCTGTCCGTCATATACAGGTGTGTCATCGCTGTTTGCGGTAACTGTAACTACTACTGAATTAGCATCTGCTGCTACGGTAAGTTTTCCTTCTGTCTTGGAGATATTGTAGTTTCCGGCCTTTGTACCCTCATTCAAGGTGTATGTAAAGGTGTTATCTACCTGTCCTGCATTTGTGATGGTTCCGGTTACATCAAATGTGCATCCTTCTCCGTCTGCAAATCCGTCTCCGCCGACTGTTACTGTACTGTTTGTAAGTGGTAAGCCGTTGTATGTCTGGCTGTCTGTTGCTGATGTAAGACTTACATTTCTCTTTGTTACTTCAAGTTTTCCGTAAGCTACTGAAATGTTGTAGTTCGTGAGCTTCGTTCCCTCATTTGCAACGTATGTAAATGTGTTGTCTACAACGTCAACATCTGTGATGCTTGCACTGCTTGTAACTGTGATACCCTG
>JAILLZ010000199.1 GCA_024692885.1 Lachnospiraceae bacterium
CGCGTTACCAACTACGCCACTATCGCATGTGTTCCTTGCGAACAAATGTTATTATACGTATCCCCTATATATTTGTCAACAACATATTTTATAATTTTTCAAATTTTTGGCGCAATTTAGAAATCCCTTTAGAATTCTTTAGGTTTATTTTGTTGACCTCGCATGCACAGGGTGTTACAACTGTATTATAAGAACTAGTACAGTTAATACACTCGGAAAGGAGGGAAGGATTTGATCCAGTTAAACTACAGAGATTCGAAACCAATATATGAACAGATTAAAGACGGATTCAGGCATCTTATAGTGTCCGGTGCACTAAAGCAGGACGAGAAGCTGCCATCTGTCAGAGAGATAGCATCAAGGCTGGCAATAAATCCAAATACAATTCAAAGGGCTTACAAGGAGCTTGAGACCGAAGGCTACACATATACGATTTCCGGAAAAGGAAGTTTTGTATCCCAGGTTTCAGCGCAGACAGACGGGAGGATAAAAAAATTGTATGAGAAATTTGACGAGATAGTAAAAGAGTTGTTATATATTTCTGATAATAAAGAAGAACTGAAGAAGCGAATCGATATGTTGGAAGAGGAGGGGCGAGAGAAAAATGATAAAGGTTAATGATGTCTGCAAAAGCTTTGACGGGTTTGTAGCATTAAATCATACAAACATGCACGTGCCAAAGGGCTCCATTTACGGCCTTGTTGGACCAAACGGTGCAGGAAAATCAACAATAATAAGACATATTACCGGAGCGTACAAGCAGGATTTCGGGGAGATTCTTGTCGGAGGAGAACCGGTTTACGAGAATCCAAAGACCAAGGCAAAATTTGCTTATATTCCGGACGAGATTTTTTATTTCAGTCAGGCAAACACCATGGATATGATGAAGTACTACAAGGGTATTTACAAAACCTTTGATGAGGATCTTTTCCATAAGCTTGCGGTTTGCTTCCCTGAAATAAATGTAAAGAGAAATATCAGAAACCTTTCAAAAGGTATGCAAAAGCAGGTGGCGTTCTGGCTTAGCATCTGTGTGAGACCTGAACTTATAATCTTGGATGAGCCGGTTGACGGACTTGATCCTGTTATGAGAAGACAGATTTGGTCACTTATCATGTCAGACGTGGCTGAGTTTGGAACCACGGTTCTTGTTTCATCACACAACCTTAGAGAACTTGAGGATGTCTGCGATTATGTGGGCATCATGAATAAAGGAAAAGTAATGGTTGAGAGATCCTTAAACGATCTTCAGAGTTCAATCACAAAGATTCAGGTGGCATTCGATAAGGAGATGCCTCCGATTCCTCACGGACTTGAACTTCTTCACAAGGTATCAACAGGAAGAGTTCACACACTCATCTTAAAGGGAGAACCAAAGGAAGCGGAGATGAAACTTGCAACACTTGATCCGCTTATTATGGATGTCCTTCCTTTGACACTGGAAGAAATATTTATATATGAATTGGGAGGTGAGGACTATGCAGTCAAAGACATCATTTTTTAATAGTACAATTATAAAGAGAACTATTAAACAGGGATGGCCTATACTTGTTGGCTATATCATGGTTCTCCTTATGGAATTTCCCGTATCCCTGGCTGTAAATCTTTCGCAGTGGAAGATGTGGAATGAATGGACTTCAGAGAGTTATTTGGAAGAACTTCAGACTCAGATAAAGATGAATGTTTCCGGATCTGCCGGAGGCGGCTTCATGTTTGTGATAATGGGCATAATCCTGGCCATTTATCTGTTTGCATATTTATATACAGCCAGAAATGCAAACATGATGCATGCATTCCCTGTTACCAGAAAGGAACTCTTTCTTTCAAATGTGGTAGCCGGATTAATAATGCTCCTTGTTCCTATTGTAGTTACCGGATTACTCGGCGTGGCAATAATAGCTGCAAACAGCGCAGAGCTGGTTAGTTACGGTTTTATATGGATGTATTTCATGGCTATGTATGCCTTGTTCTACTTCGGACTTGCGGTATGTGTCTGCATGTTTACGGGAAATGTAGTTGCGGCTCCGGTCTTTTATTCAATAATGCTTTTACTCTACGGTGGTATTGCATGCATAGTTAAGGGCATTGAGGGATCATTTGGATATGGACTCAGCACGGAAATCATTGATTTGGATTCTCCTTTTAACCCGGTTCTGTATCTTGATGGTCATTCGGGTATAAATGAGGTAGCATACAGCACAGCAGAGGGATATTTCTACAACTATACTCCAATCGGTTTTGACGTGGCTGCAAGCTATGCAGTGATTGGTATAGCCCTTTTGGTTGCAGCATATGCTTTATACAGACGAAGAAGAGTGGAGACTGCTGGAGATTGGATATCCGTCGGATGGGCAAAACCACTTTTCAGATGGGGAATAGGATTTGGAGTAGGAACTCTTGGGGCCCTTGTTTTCATGGAGCTTATTTCAAGTTCAAGAGAAATCATATTCTTCCCAATCATGTTGGTTTTCATACTAGTATTCTTTGTTTTTTCTCAGATGATAATAATGAAGGATTTCAGAGTTATCAACAAGAAGCTGATGATTGAGGGAATAGTTTGCTCAGTCCTTTTTACCGGATTCTTCGTATTTGCCGACATAAACGGCTATTGGAGAGAGGATTACATACCTTCTGTTGACGAGATAGATTATGCCATTGCCAGAGGAAACTACGGTTATTACTTTGACGGGGAAAACCTGGAAAAGATTATTTCGGTGCAGAAAGACCTCATTGTTGCAAAGGATAGTTTGGAAGGAAGCAAAACTTCTGATTATTCAATAAACCTGTCATACAGACTTAAAAACGGTAAGTATGTGAGAAGAATATACAACTTAAATCTCAGCAATGAGATTGCAAAAAACATCTACAATGAATTCTATGATGTGGTTTCAGAATCTGAATATGAGAAAAAGACTCTTTTTGGACCGGGTTATGAAGATTTCACTGTAGATAGTATGAGCTTAAATGTGATTGATGACAGCATGAGCACTAAATATGTAAGCGTGGAGCAGGATGATTATATGGCTATATATCAGGCTATTTTGAAGGATATAGACGAAGGTCATATCAGTATCATGCAGGATTATGACTCATACATGTCATCCGAAAGTGATTATGCAAACAGTATCAATATTGAAGGAAGAGCTGCTGAGCCGTTTATCAATCCTGATAATAACTGGTACAATGCCACAAAGGTGTATACGAGTGAAGTGAGCTCATATATCACAGTTAACCCTGATTGCACAAATGTAATCGATACGCTTTACGATTTGGGATACATGTATTCAAAAGATGCGGTATACAGATACAGCGATATTAACTAGCATTATATTCATACAATAAACTTTACAAAAAAGGGAGATTTGCATATATTTAGATATGTGCGAATCTCCTTGTTTTTAAGGAGAAATTTATAAAGAATCATCAGGAGAGGTAAAAGATGAGACAGAACGATGCCAGAAATCTCACGATGGTCATGGATTTATATGAAATGACAATGGGTAATGGCTATTTTAACAACGGAAACAAAGATTCGAGGGTTGCATTTGATGTGTTTTACAGAAAGAACCCTGACAAGGGCGGTTTTGCAATATTTGCAGGACTTGAGCAGGTAGTTGAATACATCGAAAAACTGAGCTTTTCAAAGGAAGATGTTGAATACTTCAGAAGCCTGAATCTTTTTAACGAAGAATTTTTGAAGTATTTGGAGGATTTTAAATTCAAGGGAGATATCTATGCATTCCCTGAGGGGACAATCATGTATCCGAATGAGCCTGTACTTACGGTAGTTGCTCCGCTTATCGATGCACAGTTGGTGGAGACAGCCATTCTATTACAGATAAATCACCAGTCACTTATCGCAACTAAGACCAGACGTATTGTAAAAGCAGCGGGTGGAAGAGCTGTATCCGATTTCGGAGCAAGAAGAGCCCACAACATGGATGCTGCTGTTTACGGCGCAAGAGCAGCATATATTGGTGGTGCAGTTGGATCTGCCACAGTTCTTGCCGGACAGATGTTCAATATGCCGGTCAGCGGAACAATGGCTCACAGCTGGGTTATGTTCTACGATGACGAGTTTGAGGCATTTAAAAACTATGCCATAAATTATCCGGATGCCACAGTTTTACTCGTTGATACATATGATGTTTTGGAGTCAGGTATACCAAATGCCATCAGGTGTGCAAAAGAAGTTTTGGAGCCGATGGGAAAGAGACTTCTCGGTATAAGACTTGACAGCGGAGACTTGGCTTACCTTTCAAAACAGGCAAGAAAGATGCTTGATGATGCAGGACTTAAGGATTGTAAAGTCATCGTTTCAAACAGCCTTGATGAGTACACCATTACTTCAATTCTAAATCAGGGTGGAAAGATAGACAGCTTCGGCGTGGGTGAGAGACTTATCACCGCGAAGAGTGACCCTGTATTCGGTGCAGTATATAAGATGGCTGCAGTTGAAGAGGAGGGAAAATTCTTACCAAGAATCAAGATTTCCGAGAACGTTGAGAAAATCACTAATCCGGGACTTAAGAAGGTATACAGAATCTATGATGAGGAAGGCAAATCAGTAGCCGATCTTCTCGCAAGAGCTGAGGATGAGGTGGATTTGAGCAAACCTTACAGATTTGTGGAGCCTGAGAGACCTTGGAAAAACAGATTCTTCGAGAACTTCACTGCAAAGGAACTCCAGGTGCCTATATTTAAGGATGGAAAGCTTGTTTATGAGCTTCCGACACTTCAGGAGATAAGAAACTACGTTGCAGATCAGCTTGAAAATGAGGTATGGGAAGAGGAACAGCGTTTTGAGAACCCACATACTCATTACATGGATATGAGCCCTGAGCTTTATGAGGACAAGATGAATCTTCTTCACCAGACAAGAAAAATCTAAGGAAATACT
>JAILLZ010000015.1 GCA_024692885.1 Lachnospiraceae bacterium
CGATGAATATGTTTCTACTACTTACATAGAAACTACCTATAGGAGAATCGACAGAAATGTGAAAGCTTCTTTTATTAAGAAGAATCTCGAAGAGACAGATATGTTGGCGATTCTTAATCATTTAATCAATATGTAATGGTATAGGAAGCCTCGACTTAAACGGTCGGGGCTTTTTGACGCCAAAACGACGTCACAATGATATGAAACCTGACGTCAGATTGACGCTTTGGCCCTATTTTAAGGACTGTAAACACACTGTGGATGCCGTCAAAGGCATTGATATTACTGGCTTTAAGTCCCCTCACCACAAATGTTCGTAGTCTTAATAGCCCTTGTGGCAGCGTTTAAGACCGGAATAACATCTACTCTGGATACAATTCTTACAAAAATCGGAACCGGTGCAAATAAAATATGATCCTAAACGATGAGTATAAAGTCGATGAAATGCATCGCAGAGGTATTCGTGTTTCAAAACTCACCGCATCCATAACCATATTTGTTGCACTGCTAATAATAGTAGTGGCTTCGATTCTACTGGCGATATTAGAATCCGCGAAAATCATAACGGCGCGGAAGAATATTACTGTTTACTCGAATCTTGCCACCGAGTCTTTGTTCTCGGAATATCAGCCGTTTTTATATGATGAATATAAGATTTTTGCATTGGACGTGGGGGAGGATACATCTAATGTAAAAAAATCAATAGAAGGTCGTCTTGATGAGTATGTATCCATGGAAGTTAAGGGTAATCAGAAGACTCTTGTAAATGTATCACCGAGCAAAACAGCCGTTAATGCGTATGAGATGCTTACTGATAATGATGGCGAGGGATTTGTTAAGCTGCTGAGAAAAGTGATTGGGTATGAAATTACAAGAGATGCGTTGAAGAAGCTTAAGGACGAATATGAGGAATGGAACATGGACAACCCGGAAGATAGCTCCAATGAATTGTCAGGAGAGAGCATAGCCCAGGCAGTGGAATATATTAATGCTGCAGAAGCTGCTGAACAAGAAAGTGAAGCCTCAACAGAGGAAGAAGGTGACACGGATGGAGATGATGCCGATTCTGATGTGAGCGAAACTGCAAAAAACGGAAAAAATGACGGAAATCCGGAGACTGGATCGAAGCAGGTAAAGCAAATGAGTTACAAAATGACTGGGGAAGAAAGCATTTATGAGGAGGACGTAAGCAGCGATGAACAAAGTACAGAGAATGACGATGGTGCACAGGGCGCGAGCAACGTGGTGTCATTTCTGAAACGGTTGTCTTCATTGGATGAAGCAGGGCTCGCCGCTTTATTAATAGATAATCCTGAGAGCATATCCAATTTATCAATTCCGCAAGAAGAACGTCTTGAGACAAGGCAACTGTTAGTCGGTAACAGTGATTCAAAAACCGAATCAGACTGGTATGACAAAATGATTATTGATTATTTTTGTAACAAGCACATGAAATGCTACACAGATTGTTCGGAATCGGACGCGAATGAGAGTGACGAAGCTGCTAAAGCGCTTAAATATGAGCTGGAATACATAGTATTTAGTGAATATAGTGATAAAGAAAACCTTGAAAATGCGATGCTTTACATGTTTGGAATAAGAGAAGCGGTAAATTCCTACCATTTATTAACGTCGCAGGAAAAGAATAATGAGGCGTTGGTTTTGGCTCAGGCAATCACTCTGATTCTGGCATCGCCTGAAGCAACACAGGCAGTCCAGACCGGAATAATTGCAGCATGGGCTACAGCGGAGACTATATATGAGATTCGCGCTCTGACAAATGGTAAAAAGGTGTGCATAACAAAAAACGATAATAATTGGAATCTGGGTCTGTCGGAAATATCGAATTGCTTTACAAAAGAAACGAATCTTACGGAAGATGAGAAAGGGATTACATATAAGCAGTATCTTGCCGCTCGTTTTGTTGGATTAGAAACAAAAAAACTGTCATACAGAACGATGGACATTATGGAGCTTAACACTCGCTCAGCGGGTTACACCGGAGCAAAAATGGATCATATGTTGATAGGACTTGAATGCGAGTTTGATTATGTGTCGGAAAACAAGTTTTGGGGCCTGATTCCTTCGGAAATGAACACTTTCGAAGGTTATTATCTGAATAATTCAGTCTCGCGGAAATACTATTAAAAGAAAAATCGACGAAAGGCAGGGGTGTCACATAGTTCATTTGTCTGAATACTACTCAAAAAACAATTCTCTACCAAAGACCATGATTATACCCTCTTCATCCTTTGTGGCATCTCTGCCTTTCGTCGGTTATGTTCATGGAAAGAAAATGCGATCGTCAATTACGATTGAGGCAGCTATATCTGTACCGATATATATGTTTTTCCTCGCGTTTCTCCTCTTTATGTTCAGAGTGATAACTGTTGAGGGAATTGTGACAGATTATCTCGGGAAAACCGCACAATCCCTATCGTGTGAAGCAGATGAGGATAGTTGGGAAACACTGGCGTATGAAAAGCTGATGCTTGGATTAAGCAGTAATTCGAAGGCAATGGAGTACATATCAGGAGGGATTGCCGGTGTTTCACTAAATGATTCTTATTTGGAAAATGAAATCATTCATCTAAATGCCGGATACAATATCGAGTTTCCAATCAGTTTTTTTGGAGAGAAAATCTTCTATTTGGAGAATGGCGTGGTGGCCAGACTGTGGGTGGGGTGGAAAGAAGGAACATCAGCTGAATCAGAGTCATATGTGTATATAACTCCAAGCGGGGAAGCGTACCATTCAAGTCTAAGTTGCAGAAGCCTGGATCTCACGGTAAAAAGCGTAGATACAAAAGATGTTTCATCGTGCAGAAACAAAGATGGGGGAAAGTATCAAAAATGCTCCTGCGTAAAAGGGAGTGAGATATGTTATTACGTGACAGATTATGGAACAAAGTATCATGGGAGTATTAGTTGCTACGCTTTAAAGCGTACGGTTACAAAAGTGAAGCTTAGTGAAGTTGGAAATCGTCACAAATGTAAATGGTGCTATGGGGATTGAGAATGAGGATTATATTACTTGTCATATTGTTTTATTACGCATACCAGGATATCAGATACAGAAGCATCTCCATTGTTCCTGCAATAGCGTTCTTTACTTTAACTGTGATTAGAACGGCAGTAGCTGAACAGTGGATGGCATTCTTGTGTGGTTTGCTTCCGGCGGTATTTTGCCTGGTAATTTATTTGATGAGAAGAATGTCAATCGGGCCGGGAGATATTGTAATGTTGGCAATGATTGGAACTGAAATAGGCATGGAAGGAACAATAATCACAGGAATTACGGCATCGCTTGTGACTATTGCATATTATTTGATTTCAAGGTTTGGTGACATTTTAAATAAGAGACGGCTTAGAGCTTCAGTGACGATAGAAGCGGCATTTATTGTTCCGATTATTATGTTGATAACCTTAGCATTTGTGGATGCGGGTTGTGTTTTGCATCAAGAGGTCAAGGAAGAGGCGGAAATAGAATGGGATGAGGAATATTGCGTAAATTCAAAGTACATAGATTATGTCACTCAGGAAATTAAGAATCGGTAAGGAGGAAAACTGGGAATGGAAGTGTTGGTAAATAAAGCAAATTACATGCGTAATCAGGGACGGAGCTTTATGGTATGGAAAAATGAAGATCTGTATAATGGTTTTGATTTGCATATGATTCAGGAGAATAAGATAAAAGGACTCTTGCCGCTTGAAGTCATAGTGGCAGATGGAGTTGAGCAGTATTGGTATGATATCAGCGGCTATCAAGCATTGGATGACGTGATAAAAGGTAGAAACGTAGGGATTAATGAGCTGAGAAATGTTTTGTTATGTCTGCAGAGGACAATAGATAAATGTGAAAAGTACCTTCTGTCTGAAGATGCAATCAGCTTATCCCCTGAGGAGATATTTGTATCAGCGGATTTTCAGGATATCGTATTTTGCTATAAGCCGTTTGCTAAAGGAGATATTCAGGAAAGTATTATAACTTTTTTTGAGTATTATCTCACGGTTATGAATCACTCTGAAACAGAGCCGATGCGCAAATGCTATGAAGCATATGAAGTCTGCAGAAAGGAAAACTTTACTGTCAGAGAGTTGATTAGTAGGCTGGAATGCAGAAATAGCATTGAATGCAACAATATAAATGAAGCGACATGGAATTCGGAAAGCAGAGCCGAAACAAAGGGATATACGGAGGAAAA
>JAILLZ010000033.1 GCA_024692885.1 Lachnospiraceae bacterium
CATCAGTTAAAGAAACAACTTCTGCCTTGAGCTCTTCATTCTCGGATAAAACATCGCCTATATTTTTTAAATTTTCTATTTTTTCACTGGTCCAGCTGCCTACCGCGTTAATTCCCTTCTGCATTGGTGTGAAGACAACTCCTGCAACTTCGTTTAACGGTGTATTGTTTAAATCGAAAACGAAACTTGCAATTATCATAACTACACAGATAAATGAAAGTGCAAAAAGAAAATACTTCGGTGGCAGTGATTGCTTTGCTTTGCGTCTCACAGACCGAATCCTCTTCTATTATTTTATAATTCTAGTTTTCATTGTGAATGTAAGGTGCTTGTATTTCTCCTCTGAAACGATGGACATAAGCCCTCTTACAACCGACTCTTCAGGAGTCTCACATCTGTTTACCTTGATATTGGTAATCTGTGTGAAAAGTTCATCAAGGTTCTGAATCTGAGAACCACCTCCGGTAATATAGATTCCGGAATGGATAATATCCTTTGCAAGCTCAGGTGGTGTTTTCTCAAGTATCATCTTAATTGATGTACAGATTGACTCGAGATTGTCTTTTATTGCCTCGTATACTGTAGCAGCTGTAATCTCCATCTCCACAGGAAGTCCGCTGACAAGATCTCTTCCCACTATAACCATGGACTCCTCTCTTCCAGGAAGTCCGCTGGCAAGGTTTTCTTTTAACAGGCATGCTGATTTCTGACCTATAACAAGGTTGAATTCTCTTCGAATATAACTCATTATAGATTCATCAATTCTCTTTCCGCCGAAATGTAAAAGATCGCTTATTACAAGACCACCGAGAGATATAACAGAAATCTCCGTTGTGTCGGCACCGATATCTACAACCATAACACCTGTCGGTTCATTGACATCAAGCCCAAGACCAACGGCATCGGCTATAGGCTTCTCAACAAGCTGAACATTCTTTGGTTTAACTTTGCTCTTGTAGAACATGTCATAGAAAGCTTTCTTTTCTACTTCAGTAATATCGGTTGGAACAGCTATAACATATTCAGCACCCTTTGTTTTACCTTTTGAGCCTCTCTCAATGAAGTCAAATATCATATTCTGAACATTGTTGAAATCGGCGATTACACCGTTGACAACAGGAAATGTGACATTTATATGCTCAGGTGCTTTTTCATACATAGCATAAGCTGCATCTCCGTATGCATAAAGCTGGTTTTTATTGATAATAGCTATAGTGTTTTTCTCGTTTAAAACTTTTCCCGTAGATTTGCAAAACACCTTTAAATTGCATGTTCCTAAATCAATTCCATATACGTTAGCACTCATTTAAAATCCGGTCTTTATAAAAGACCCTCCTCCTTAAAACTGTAATATAATCTGTCTCCGATGATTATATGATCTAACAAACTTATTTCTAGAAGATTTCCGCAGAGTCTTATCCTGTCGGTAATCTCTTTATCTTCCTTGCTGGGGCTTGGGTTACCACTGGGATGGTTGTGCAGCAAAACCAAAGATACTGCTTTCTCCTTCAATGCTTCTATATAGATTTCTCTGGGAGATACCAACGAAGCGTTTACGGTTCCGACAGTGATTGTTTTCTCTGAAATAATGTTAAACCTGGTATCGAACATGACGGCTTTAAGCACTTCTTTTTCAAGATGTCGCATGTCTTCCATGAAATAAGCAGCGATACTTGAAGGAGAATTCATTGATAGCTCTCTGTTATATCGATATCCTGATATACGGTCCGATATTTCGGTAAGACATTTCAATTGAATTGCCTTTATCTCACCTATTCCCGGAATTTCAGCCATATCCTTCATCGACATGGTGTAAAGGTTTAACAGATTTCCCTGTGATCCATCCAATAATTCGGATGCCACTTCAATAGCCTTTTTGCCCTTGGTTCCGGTTTTTATTATGATGGATAATAACTCGGCGTCAGACAAAACTTTAGGACCATACTTTTTACATTTATCATATGGTCTTTCAGATTCGGGAAGATTTTTAATTGTTTTTTGCAGTTTCATTAATTCCTTTCTTTCTCTACCAAAAAGAACACGAAACTCCATGTAATTCTAACATATCAAATCTTTATTAACAAGATTTCTGTCATAAAGTTTTTGAAGCGACATCAGTATTCCAAGCTTTGCATGAGGATAGGTAAGACCTCCCTGGAAGAATACTGTATAAGGCTCTTTTACCGGGCCGTCTGCAGATAATTCAATTGAAGAACCCTGCACAAATGCACCTGCGGCCATGACAACATCGCAGTCATATCCCGGCATAGCCCATGGCTCAGGTGTAACATATGAATCAACGGGAGCTGCAGCCTGAATTCCTTCACAGAACGCAAGCATGGCATCTCTGTTATGGAATGTTACTGACTGAATAATATCATGTCTGGTTTCTTCCGCCTTAGGAAATACCTCAAAGCCAAGTTTTTCATATATATGAGATGCAAATATTGCACCTTTTAAAGCACTTGCGGTAACGGTTGGAGCTAAAAAGAAGCCCTGATAAAAAGAAGGAATAACTCCAAGCGATGCACCGACTTCTTTTCCGAGCCCCGGAGACGTAAGTCTGTATGCCGCATTTTCGACGCATTCCTTTTTTCCCACAATGTAACCACCGATTGGGGCAAGGCCACCGCCCGGATTCTTTATAAGAGAGCCTACTATCATATCAGCGCCCACTTCCAATGGCTCTTTATCTTCAGTAAATTCACCGTAGCAGTTATCTACCATACAAATAATGTCAGGCTTAACAGATTTGATGAAGCTTACCAGCTCTCCTATTTTATCAACGGATAAAGTAGGTCTTGTGGCATATCCTTTTGATCTTTGAATGGTTACAAGCTTTGTCTTGTCATTTATGGCTGCTTTTATGCCATCAAAATCAAAACTGCCGTCTTCTTTTAAATCCACCTGGCTGTATGTAATTCCGTACTCAGCAAGAGATCCCTTTGAAGGTCTGATTCCAATGACTTCTTCCAAGGTATCATACGGCTTTCCTACCGGAGACATTACTTCATCTCCCGGTCTTAAGTTTGACATTAAAGCGAGAGCCAAAGCATGGGTTCCACAGGTAATCTGAGGTCTTACAAGTGCATCTTCTCCCTTAAATGTGTCGGCGTATACCGCTTCTAAGGTATCTCTTCCGAAATCATTGTATCCGTATCCGGTAGAACCTTCGAAGCACTGTGCACTGACCTTGTTTTTTTGCATGGCCTTAATAACTTTAAGCTGATTGTACTCGGCATTATCATCTATTCCTTTAAATCTTTTGGCCAATTCCTCTTCCACTGCCTGTCCGAATCTGAGCACTTCATCACAGATTCCAAGCTCTTTATAAATGTTGTTTAACATGCAATAATTCCTTTCTCTTGCATTTTTGTTCCAATATATTCAAGTATTTTGTCATCCGAATAATCAAATTCATTTTTGTTGACCCAGATAACATCTTTTTCGCGTCTGAACCAGGTTAGCTGGCGTTTCGCAAAATGTCTGCTCTCTTTTTTTATGAGTTCAAGAGTTTTATCCAAAGTCATTTCGCCATCAATATAAGCACAGACTTCTTTATATCCGATTCCCTGCATGGAAACCAGAGATCTGTCATATCCCATCTCTCGAAGATGTTTTACTTCATCTATAAGACCTTCTTTTTCCATGATATCTACTCTCATATTTATGCGCTTGTATAAGAGTTCTCTTAAATCATTCAATACAAAATAAGCATAATTGAATGGAGATTCCGAATTCATCTCCTTTTCATTATGGGCAGAAATTGGATAGCCATGAATTTTGAAGAATTCAAGCGCCCTGATTGTACGCTTTATATTGTTCTCATGAATCTTTTCAGCAGAAACTTTGTCTACTTCGGCCAGCATGCAATTCAAATAATGAGCACCATTATCTTTGGCGAGTTGTTCGAGATATGCTCTGTATTCAGTGTCACCGTCTTCTTCCTCAAAATTAACATCCTTGAGGAGAGCCTGAATGTAAAAGCCTGTTCCGCCGACAATCAAAGGGATTTTACCCTTGGCATATATCTCGTCAAAGGCTTTGTAGGCCATCTCTTTAAAGACGGCTACGTTAAAGTCAACTTTTGGATCAAGCTCGTCAACGAGATAATGTTTGATTCCCTTCATTTCCTCCGGTCTGACCTTTGCCGAGCCGATATCCATATATTTGTATACCTGAATGGAATCTGCCGAAACAATCTCCATATTAAATTTTTGAGCTAGTTTAACGGATAAATCGGTTTTGCCGACAGCCGTAGGTCCCGTAAGGACAACAAGATTTTTCTTATTCATTAGACAATTCTCTTGAATTTCTTCTCCATTTCGTATTTTGTCATCGAAATTATAGTTGGTCTTCCATGAGGACAAAAATACGGGTTTTCAAGTTTAAGTAAATCATCAATCAGTTTTTCTGCTTCAGCAAAAGACAGATTGTCGCCTCCCTTTACCGCCGCTTTACATGACATGGTAGCAAGCCTGTCATAAATCTGCTCAGGTGCTTTTGAACCGGCATTATTAACTGAATCATCTAGGAAATCAATGAGTATTTGTTTGACATCCAGCGAATAAATATTATCAGGAACAGCTGATACAGTATATTCCTTGCCGCCAAAATGTTCAATTACAAATCCAAGGCGGTTAAGTTCTTCCATATTTTCCGCAAGTGCTGTCGATTCCTCACTGTTCAAACTGACGACGTAAGGTGGTGAAACCATCTGAGAAGTATATTCTTTGTTTTTAAACATGGCAACATTCTTCTCAAATAATACTTTTTCATGAGCAGCATGCTGATCGATTATGTAAAGCTTGCTGTCATATTCCACGAGCCAATAGG
>JAILLZ010000021.1 GCA_024692885.1 Lachnospiraceae bacterium
GTTGCAAGAGCTGTTCTTGCCTGATAATGATAATCAGACTGCTCAACTGTAGGAACGTTCTGTGTGTAAGCTACGATGTCAGCGTAGATAGCCTGATTGTTGAAGTACTCAACACCCTGCTGATATACATCAGACTCTGCAGCTGCTGCACATGTTCCGATAACACCACCGTTGAGAAGTGCTTCATCATATGTTGTTGACTGTCCGTCTTCAGCTGAACGTCCACCGAATGTGTAAGCAAGGAAATCCTTTGCAAGATCAGCCTTTGTGCAGTTTGCTGTTACGTAAAGTGAAGATCCACCGTTTGAAGCGTATCCCTCAGCACCTGTAAGTGTAGGAGCAGATGTGATAGCCCACTTTCCAGCGTTGTCAGATACCTGCTTGATTGTAGGGATGATCCAGTTTCCGTTGAATACACCTGCTACCATGTCGCCCTGGATAGCCTGATCTGTGTAATCGCTCCAGTCGTTTGCAAGGTAAAGAACGTTGTCCTGTGCAAGTGTTACAAGTGTATCGAATACTTTAACGAGTGTCTCGTTCTCTGTGATGTATGGCTCACCGTCTTTGAACTGTGAAACGCCTTCTTCCTGAAGCATCATGTAGAAGAGGTCATTTCCGTCTCCATCCATGCAAAGAAGGTATTTTCCTGTTTTCTCATAAACAGCTTTACCGATCTCGTCGAATTTCTCCCATGTGATTCCACCTGAAACATCATCAAGTGAGTATCCTGCTTCTTCAAGAAGATCTGTTCTGTAAGCGAAGATTGCTGTTCCTGCATCTACAGGGAATCCGTAATGAACACCGTTGATTGTAGAGTAAGAAAGCTTCTCTGCTCCAAGTCCTGACCAATCGCAATCTGCATCGTCAACTGACTGCCATGCATCAGGATAGTTTGTTACATACTGCTGAATGTAATGATCCTGGAAAAGAACGATATCAGGTAATGTGCTGTAATCTCCAGCTTCAGCTGCAAGTGTAACAGCGTTCTCAACGTCTGATGACTGAGACTGTGTGATGATCTCGAGCTTGAAGTCAGGGTTTACATCCTGGTAATCTTTCTCAGCTGCCTGAAGTGCCGGAATGTTGAAGTTCTCATCCCATGCGTAAACTGTAAGTGTGTTCTCGTCTGCTGACTGAACATCTCCTGCTGCTGCTTCTGTAGCTTCTGCTGCTTCTGTAGCTTCTGCTGCTTCTGTAGCTTCTGCCTTCTCATCTGTCTTTGTGTCAGATGATGCTGTGCTGCTTGATCCGCATCCTGCAACCATAGAAACTGCCATTGCAGATACAAGCAATACTGATAATGCTTTTCTCTTCATCTTTAAACCTCCCATATAATAAGATGACTTTGTTTCATGTAACCAAAATTCCGAGTTTTGTTTGTGCAGTCTGCACAAAAATCTTCTTCAGAACCCCGATTACATAGTAATTATAACGAGAACTATTTGAAATAGTTATCATTAACGATAATAAATAGTGCATTTTCAACCAAAATCCTGCAAATAACGTAAGCAGAATATGCATTTTTTTGTTACAAACGTACTACCAACCCTTCAAAGCGGAAATTCTGAAATTCAACAGCTTATGTTCGTAATTTTGCGGATTTATCTTCCACTGATATGGAGATGTTCCCAAAAATTTCTTGAAATTTCTGTTGAAGGTCGACGTTGTTACAAAGCCGCATTTAGAAGCTATAACGTCCATTGAATCGTCACTTTTTTTCATGAGCTCGCAGGCTTTCTGAACTCTTATAAGGTTCACGTAATCCATCGGGGCCATGTTGATGTTTGCTTCAAATACTCTTCTGAAGTGAGTCTCACTCATGCTGCTGATGTTGGCCAGTTCCTCTGCCTTAAGAGTTTTGTCAAAATTCTTTTCAACAAACTCGAGTGCTTTTGTCACCTGCGAAATTCCGCTCGTCTTTACAGGTGTCTCCTGGATTTCAGGCATGTCATTTCGTCTTATAAGTTCCATTACAAGCGCCTGAACATACACTCTGATCATCCTCTGACAGAATGGTTTCTGAGCAACATACTCATCTATAATATTGTCTATAATATTTGCTAAATGTGGATTATCCCCCCTGGATGTCAGAATCGCTCTCTTGTTTATAGACTCCACAAGCTGTGTCTGGTAGGCCACGTTCTCTGGAAACAACTCTGCAACCACAGATCTTAAATCAAAGAATACATACTCCCAAAAATTTGTTTCTTCCCCTGCACTTATTGTTATGTGTGGATAGTTTTGAGGAATCATGGTAATGGAGTCGGTGTCGTATTTTACTGAATCCTCATTGAATCTCAGATCACCGTTTCCCCTTCTGCATATTCCAACCTCCATAAGATTATGGAAATGCAATTTCAGGTAATCATGCCCGTATCTGCGCACCCACGGTTCACCGCACAGTACAAGCGCTGCCTCTCCCTGAGGTATTTCATAGAAACGAAACTCCATCGTCTCTTTTTTCTTCTTTGACATAACTCCCGAAAAATCCCTTTCAAAAACTGAATATGCGTGTTTTGTCTTCAACACATTTACTATTTTATGACCCTTTTTTTCAAAAGTCTATGTGCGTTTTGTCTATATTCGGTTCGTTTATTGCTCGTTTTTCGCTGATTTTCGCGCATATTCAATCATTTGTGCAAAATAATAATGGAAATTAGTACGAAAGGCGCAAATTCACCCTAAGAACGTCATAATTATAACAATCAGAACAGTCGAAATAAAACCGCCCGCAGAATCTATCAAAACATCTGTAAACTGACATGCCCTTCCCGGCACAAAAAACTGATGTATTTCATCTGTCACTGCATAACAAACAGTAAGGCCAAAGGCCAATGCAAGCGTTTTCCTCCTGTGTTCTTTGTCATACAACGCACCTGCAAAAAGTGCACATAACACGGCATACTCCGTCATATGTGCGGTTTTTCTTACCGGATACTCTATTTTATCCGCAAATGCCAGCTGCTCTTCCTCGCTCATATTGTCAAATCCGGGCACAAAAATATGTCCCACCGCAAGTCCTACAACGTTGCTCTCTGCAGTGGAACTGTCTGCATCCTTTGCCGAAAATGAAAAAATAACAGCCATCCATATTATTGCAAGAACAAGAAAAATCTTTTTTCTCATGTAACTCCCTATCTCTCTTTTATGTTTATTCTGTAAGGCTCATCGTTACGGCTATTCACATTTTATTCTTTTTCGTAAATCGAATAATCTCTTTCAAACAGCACTTCCAACATCTGCTTTTTCAGAAGTTCTTTCTCCACGCTTGCCATGAGATACTTTTTCACATACATCTTGCTTTTTCCCGGATACTTGTACAACTTATTCTCTTTCTGGATTACCGCAAGTTCGCTTCGCCACAAAAGCGAAAGCTGGTTTGTAAGCCTCATTTTTTTGCTGATTTCGGGAGCACGCATCTCATAGCAATCAAGCTTTCCGTCCACGTCCTCCACTGTAATAATGCCCCAGTGTTCAGGCACATGTTCTTTTATATGTGCGGCGTGAGTCGAGCCCACTACAACATAGTTTCTGTCAAAGAATCTGTCATAATCCTTCACCTGTCTTGTGAGTCTGTCGTATGTGTCTCTGTCGCTCTTGATTTCGACTCCGATCATTTCATCATCCGTAACCATAACTATGTCTGCTCTGGATTTTCCTATGACAAGTTCCTCAAAGAACCTTACTTTTCCAATCTTTTCTTCCAGATATATGCAGAGTCCATCGCGTATATCCGCATCCCTGAGTTTCATCAGCCTGTGCTCCATTCTTTGTTTACAGCATTTTACACCAACGCCTGTCAAAGTGACAAACATTGGTGTAAATAAGGTAATCCGTATTATTCTGTCTCTTCTGCCGTCGGGTCGTATTCAAGGATATCCCCCGGCTGACAGGAAAGGGTCTCACAGATGGCTGCAAGGGTTGAAAATCTCACAGCACTGATTTTGCCCGTTTTTATCTTGGAAAGGTTCACGTTGCTTACGCCCACCCTCTCAGATAGTTCGTTTAGACTCATCTTTCGATCCGCCATAACTCGGTCGAGCCTGAGTATTATTTTTCCCATAGTGCACCTCCTAGAGAGTCTCGTCAGATTCTGTCTGAAGCATCGCACCATACTTAAATACCTGAGCAAGTCCAAGGATTATGAGAATTGCAAAAACAACGTTTAAATTCACACCCAGTCTGAAATTAAATGAGTTACTGAAAACGCTGTCGGCCAAGCTATCAAACACGGAATCTGCAACTGCCCAAGGAATAAGTCCCCATGCGCAACGCTGCATATCCTTTATAACATTTTCCTCAAAAGGAGATTTGCATACTTTCAACGCCTTGAACAAGCGTCCTATCAAAATAATCATGATAAGGGTAAGTACAAGATACACTGCAGCCATCCAGATAAGAATTGCAATTCTTCCCGGAGTAACTTCGTATCCTTCGCCCGAAAGCGGAACCGATAATGTTTTTCCGTCTTCGCTCACTTCGATTCCACCCATTTCAAAATCCTGTCCGTCGAATGAAATATTTCCGCTCTCAGATCCGACAACTGCAGTACTAAAATCATCCATTATTCCTTCGCCGGTAAGATGAATGTCCAAAGTGCCTTGTCCCGCTACTGAAACGCTAAAAAGATCATTCGGCATAGCCAGCATGATGCATCCTCCGATAATGCTGAGTACAAGACCTATAATGATTAATATCTTGCAGATTAATGCTATGATGCTTCCTGCATTTCCGATTTTGTTGATTCTTATGATTGCATTTTCCTTGTTCATGATACTCCTCCCCGCTAAATCTTTTCATTAATTATTTAATGTTTTTCGTTAAACAGAGAATATCATGGTTATTTATGTATGTCAACTACTTTTTAATGTTTTTCGATAATTTTTTTATCTTTTACCTCTTATTAAGCATATAACCGGTCGCTGCTCCGACCGCACCTCCAACGATGTGCGCCATATTCGAAATATTATCCGTGATTGTTATCCCTTCAAAAACCTGCTGTCCGATGTATATTACGGCAACAAGGATAAAAGTGAGGGGAATCTCATCCCCGCGAAATCCTGTGAATGAAGCAAGTACAATAAAAGCAAAAACAACTCCACTGGCTCCACAGAGAGCTACCGACGGAAAGAATATATAGTTTACAAGTCCCGTGGCCAGGGCTGTTATGGCAATAATGATAACTATCATTTTAGAGCCATGTTTTTCCTCAAGCATAGGTCCCAACAAAAGCAGGTACGCTGCATTTCCGATAAGGTGCTCCCATCCGCTGTGTCCCAAAACGTGGGTAAAAAATCTCACGTAGGTGAGTATGTTTTTCAAAGACGAATGATATGTCATAAACAAAAGCGATGTGCTCGTTCCGCCTGTGGCGTAAGCAAGCAGCAAAACCACTATGCAGAGCAGAACAAATGTCAAAACCGCCGGTGAGTTGTAGGTTATTCTAATACTTCGTTTCATAGTTCCTGATTTTTCCTATTTCAAATAATTCTTCCAGCAAAAACTTTTGGTTGATTTTCTTCTATTGATTATTGTTTATCGAACCTCTCTCAGATTCATTATTGTATCACTTCTTCAGCTCGTAATAAAACAAATACTGCTGCACTATCCCCGCAATATTGTCAAAGCGTTCAAAGTCAAATCCCTTCGGATAATACTTCTCGAGAAGCTGTTTTACATGAGTATCCACAGGGAATGCCTCCACATGATGGAGTCCGAAAAGGCAGATGCAGTTTGCAACCTTTTTCCCTATGCCCTTTCTCTCGATGAGTTTTGAAAAAGCCTCTTCAAAACTTAGGGCTTTCAATTCCTCAAGCCAGTTCTCGTTTGCTTTAGTATAGGAAACCAGCTCCTCCAGATATGTGTTCCTGTAACCAAGCCCCAGAGGTGTATCAAGGAAAAATCCCTCCGGAATATCCTGCGCCTTTGGAAACGCTCCGGTGTCAGGGTTTATAGCCTCGCAGATTTTTTCTATGCTTCCTCGTATTCTCGGAATGTTGTTGTTTTGGGAAATCACAAAGCTCACTGTTGTTTCCCACAAATCCTGATTCAATATCCTGATTCCGCTTCCGTACTCAAAAGCCTCGATGAGGTGTTCATCCTTCGACTCCCTTATCCTTTTTTCCACATCATCATAATCAGTGGACAAATCAAAGTAGGGATACCATATGGTATCCCATTCTTCTTCGCTGCAATCAAACTCAAATTCCTTTCCATTTTGAATGCAATTCAGTTTTTTCCCGAAAGCCGGAATCACGTATCCTGTTTCGGTCTTTTCCCATCTGAAGCACTGACCGCTCGTAGCAATCTGCTCCAAATCAAAGTGATCAATTTTACGTTTTATCATAAACTATCCAACTAATTTCTCTGACGTTCAAAAATGTAATCTACATTTTCTCCTATGCAAAAATATAGTTTATTTATCTCACAGCACCCACAAGTTCGTTGATGTCCTCGATAGAATTACGTCTCATATAATCCTCAATGCCGGCAACGATTTCCTCAGTTGCTCTAGGATTGAAGAAATTTGCTGTTCCAACCGAAACCGCTGTGGCTCCGGCAAGGATCATCTCTATCGCATCCTCTGCCGTGACGATTCCGCCCATTCCTATAATAGGAACTTTTACCACAGAGGCCACTTCGTAAACCATGCGCACCGCAATCGGATGAATGGCAGGGCCGCTCATTCCGCCAGTCTTGTTTGCAAGGGCAAATGTTCTTCTGTTTATGTCTATCTTCATGCCTGTAAGAGTATTGATAAGAGAAACCGCATCAGCTCCGGCATCCTCAACCGCTCTTGCCATTTCCTTGATGTCGGTGACATTTGGGGAAAGCTTCATGATAACAGGTTGTTTTGCGTGCTTCTTAATCTCTCTTGTGATATCGGCAGCTGCCTTTGGATTCTGTCCGAAAGCGATGCCGCCCTCCTTTACATTAGGGCAGGAAATGTTTATCTCCAAAAGATCCACCGGCTGATCTGCAAGTCTCTCAACAACCTCAATATAGTCTTCAGTAGACTTTCCGCACACGTTCACGATGATTTTTGTATCGTACTGTTTTAAGAAAGGGATGTCCCTCTTTATAAACAAATCTATTCCCGGATTTTGAAGTCCGATGGCATTGAGCATTCCACCGTAAACCTCGGCCACTCGAGGTGTAGGATTTCCCGGCCACGGCACGTTTGCCACACCTTTTGTAGTGACTGCTCCAAGCTTATTCAAATCCACGAAATCACAGTATTCCGCCCCGGAACCAAATGTTCCGGATCCCACGGTAACAGGATTATCCAAAACTACTCCGGCGATATTTACCTTTGTATTCATCAGATTTCTACCTCCTCCGCCGGAAATACCGGACCTTCTTTACATATTCTCTTGTTGTTGGTGTTTGTGTGGGAATCCACTTCCTTGCTCTTGCACACGCATGCAAGACATGCACCGATTCCGCAGGCCATTCTCTCCTCA
>JAILLZ010000052.1 GCA_024692885.1 Lachnospiraceae bacterium
GTGAAGGTATGTGAGAATACCTAAAGATAAAAGCGCCGCAATATATAAAAGCGGTCTTTTCATAATCTTTTGCCTCCTATTCTATGGACAAAAGATCAAGGTTCCTTTCATAAAGAGTACTCATGTCGAAGGTGTCTCTGTATTTACCGCTGGTATCTCCGTTTATGGAAATCTGTACGCGGCTCACTGAATCAAGCTCCGTAAGAGTATTTACGATTGAATATATAACTATGTTTTCTGAAATCTCGTAGTTCTGATTTTTAAAGGCCTCATCAAGGCTGACAAAGCATACTCCGTCCACCACCGAAACATTGATGATTTTTGTTTCACTTGGGATGGTTGCTAGAGAGTTTTCTATTGTCGGTCCGTCTATAAGTTGCTCCATAACAAGCTTCTCAACAGAAATGTTTGAGCTGTAGTAAACGTTTCTCGTCTCTTTCACAAGACCGTCACCGGTGCTGTTTGAAAAATACAAAACAAGCGAAGCCTCCTGAATGGCATTTATCTGCTCACCCGGATTCTCTACAAAATCATCGGCAGTCAGCACTCCGATTCTGTTGCCGCTCTGATCGGCAATAGATGCACCGTCCACAAGGAAAAGCACTCCGTTTACCCCATCAAGCTGAGTCACGGTTTTTACAATTGCGGCTCTGCAAAGCACATCTTCAACAACCGAAAGCGACTGATACGCCACATCAAAATCCACCGTGAGAATATCCTCCTCAAGTGAAAAAGAATATGTCACTCCCGACGGAATGGATTGTTTGTACTCCACATCACCGGAGTCTCCGGACAAAGCTGCCAAAAGCTCATGTACAGCCCCCTGAGTGTCATCACCTGAAGACTGCAAATCATAAGACATTGCAGCAAGCTTATTCTTATCGATATTAAGATAATAAATACTGAATCCCTTTACCTCTTCCTCTGTATTTCCGCATCCAACGGCAAAAAGAGAAAAAAGTAAAACGAATGTCAGCATAACGCTAAACAACTTTTTCATATTTTTAAACCTGTATACTGTTCTCCGGCGGTATAAAAGTCAAAGGAATGCGAACGTCAAATACTGTTCCCTCACCCTCGACACTGAATACTTTAATCGCTCCTCTGTGAAGATGAACAACACTTCTTGTTATGGCAAGTCCTAGTCCCGTTCCTCCGATTTCACGGGAATGAGACTTATCTACCCTGTAGAATCTCTCGAAAATATTGTCTATTGAATCCTCCGGAATTCCTATTCCGCTGTCCTCCACCTTGATATAGAAATACTGGTGATCGGCATTTAAGGATACGTGAATCCAACCCTCAGGCTTATTGTATTTAATGGCGTTTTCAACCAGATTGGTGATGGCCAGAGTAATCTTCACCTCATCAACCTCAGCTGTTACCGGTCTGAAGCTCTCCAAAACTATCTCTATGGATTGTTTTTGGGCTATCGGACGAAGTCTCTTTAGAATCAGCTCGATAAGCTCATTTATATTAACCGTCTCAATATTAAGTCCGGTTGAGGATCTGTCCATGCGTACAAGAGAAAGCAAATCATTTATAATCTTTGTCTCTCTGTCAATCTCGTTTCCGATATCATGCATGAATTCCCTGTAAAGCTCGATAGGCACTTCATCACTGCCGTTAAGAGAATCCGCAAGAACCTTCATTGAAGCAAGTGGTGTCTTTAACTCATGGGAGACATTCGAAACAAATTCCTCTCTGGAAGAATCCATTATCTTCAACCTCGTATGCAAACGGTTGAATTCCTTGGAAATCGTTTTGGTTTCGGTATAATTGTTTATCTCCAGTCTATCCACGTGTCCCGTATCAACGTCCCTGATAGATGACGCCATCTTCTTCAACGGTTTTACCAACTGTCCAGATACCAAGCTTGAAGATACCAAAACAACCAATACCAGGCCTGCCGAAACAAGTATGGCACTCTTGTAGAGATACTCTCTATTGAGCTGGATTGAGTCTGTCGAAACGCTGACAAGAAGCACTCCCAAAGTCTCCTGACTTTCGAGGTTTGTGAGTGGCACAACCAGCTCTATATATCCAATTTCCGAATCATATACTGAGATTTCTTCCCCGTTTAGACTTCGAATGACTTTTTCAGAAATAATCGTTTTTCCCACATCCATCGAATATGAGTCCACAACTATTTTTAGACTGCTATTGATAAGCATAACTCGGCCATCATATATATTGGAAAGCTGGGAAATCTCACCCTGAATAGTCTCCTGAGACTGGTCCTCAAGGAAATTATTCATAACGACCTGATTGCCCAAAATCTTCGCCTGGCTCAATATCTCTATGCTTCGAACCGAAACGGCTCTTTTCTCATAGGAATTAACCATTGCAAAGGCAAGAATTACGGATGGTATAATGCAAAACACCCATATGATGACCAATATTCTGAATTGTAAACTACCAAAAAAATTCTTAGATTTAGTTCCTATTTTCATCTATCTATGCCTGAAAATAATATCCTACACCCCATTTTGTGTGGATATATGTTGGTTCACTAGGGTTTTCTTCAACTTTCTCCCTGAGACGTCTGACATGAACATCAACTGTTCTTGCATCTCCCGGATAATCCTTACCCCAAATCATCTCGAGAAGTTTTTCTCTGCTGTAAACCTTGTTTGGATTTTTTGCCAAAAGCTCGATGATATCAAACTCTTTTGCCGTGAGATTCATTTCACGTCCGGAAATGTATACACGTCTGCTGTCGCAATCTATCTTAAGCTCGCCTGTTTCAATAACCGCAGATGCGGCTTTTCCCTCATCTCTGGATGCAGTTCTTCTCATTATTGCCTTGATTCTGGCTTTTACCTCAAGAATATTGAAAGGTTTTGTAATATAATCGTCTGCTCCATACTCAAGGCCTAAGATTTTGTCCATATCATCGCCCTTAGCAGTAAGCATGACAATAGGAACGTCAGAGCTCTCGCGAATCTGCTGACAAACCATAAATCCATCCATTTTCGGAAGCATAACATCCAAAAGAATGATGTCAAAAGGTTTTGACAGGGCCATCTCCAAAGCTTCCTCACCATCATAGGCACACTCGACTTCCATTCCCTCCTGTTCAAGAGAGAATCTGATTCCTTTCACTATAAGTTTTTCATCATCAACTACAAGTACTCTTCGAGCCATGTCAAATACTCCTATTCAACCTTTATATAATCCCTGATCTTTTGAAAGCATCCGTCACCAATGCCTGAAACTAGCATAATGTCTTCTATGTTTTTGAAAGCTCCGTTGTTTTGTCTGTATTCTATGATACTTTGAGCTTTCATTTCACCAATACCGGAAAGAGTCATAAGTTCTGTCTGGCCGGCTGTGTTTATGTTTACAAGTCCATCGTCTGCCGTTGTAGTGGTTTCATCACCTGAAATGCTGTAAGTTCCATCACTGACTTCGTCGACTGTCGGAATGTAAATCATCTCTCCATCTTCCATGTATGAAGCAAGATTAACCGCATTTGATGAAGCATTTTCCAAAATGCCACCGGCCAAATCCACTGCCTCGTAGATTCTGGAAGTCTGACTTACCGCATAGACACCTGGGTATCTTACAGCGCCGCAAATGTAGACATATATAGTATCCTCTGGGGACTTTGTACCATTACCATTGTCAGATGCGCTATTCTCTTTTTGCAAATTATCCGTTGAGTCGATGCTATCATTTGACTTTTCTGAAGTGTAGTTTCCGTTCTCTGAAGCAGCGTTTTCTTTAGAATCGGTTGTACCTCCTATCGAAGAAACCGTGTTATCTTCTAATGCTACATCTTTTTCTGAGGAAACCGATGTTGCTTCAGAAGAAATTGCTTCCTCCGAGTCAGAGAATAACAGTATTTCATCCTTACCACATCCGCAAATCGGCATACAAAAGAAAATCAGAAAAAGGGCAAAAACTCTCTTTCTGATATTTCCTAATTTCTTTATCATAATTGTCCTCCCTGTTACAGGAGGTTTCGATTGCCCGTAGGCCTATTTTACCGAAAAAAGAAAAGTTTTACAATGCTTATTGTGCGAACTCCTGAAATACATTATCCAATATCTCAGCCATCTCGTCCACATCAGTTTTTGTAATAACAAGTGGCGGAACAAATCTCATTACATTTGAGCCTGCTGTGATTACTACAAGTCCTTTTTCAAGGCACTTTGCTGACACTTCGTAAGGAGAAACCGCAACCTCAAGTCCCTGCATTAGTCCAAGACCTCTTCTGTCGGTCACAAAATCGTATTTTTCCTTGAAACCATCGAGTGTCTTTTCAAGATAAGCACCCACTTCTTTTACGTGTTCAACTATGTTTTCTTTCTCGAAAATCTCAATAACCTTAGATACGGCTGCGCCTACAAATGGATTTCCACCGTAGGTTGTGCCATGGTCTCCCGGAACAAGTGACTGCTTTGCGACCTTCTCTGTCATAAGAAAAGCACCAACTGGGACACCGCAACCAAGTGCTTTTGCAAGTGTCATGATGTCCGGCTTCACACCGTATCCCTGCCATGCAAACATATTTCCGGTACGTCCCATGCCGCACTGTATCTCGTCTAAAATGAGGAGAATATCGTTTTCATCACAGATTTTACGAACACCTTTTATGAATTCTTCCGTGGCTGGATAAATGCCGCCTTCTCCCTGCACTGTCTCCATTATTATCGCACAGGTTTTCTTATTTACGAGTGCCTTCACAGAATCGAGATCATTGAACTTTGCAAACTTTACGCCCGGCATAAGTGGCTCAAACGCTTCTCTGTAATGGGCATTTCCGGTAACAGATAATGAACCAATGCTTCTTCCGTGGAAGGAATCTTCCATCGCAATTATCTCGTGTCCGGCAAACCCATCTCTGGTATATGCGTACTTTTTAGCGGCTTTGAGTGCGCCTTCAATGGCTTCCGTTCCGGAATTGGTAAAGAACACCCTGTCCATTGTGCTTATACGTTTCACGGCTTCTGCAGCCGCAACAATCGGTGGATTGTAGTAAAGATTTGAAATGTGAAGCAGTTTATCCACCTGATTCTTCAACGCATTCTTGTATTCGTCATTGCTGTATCCCAAGGCGGAAACTGCTATTCCCGCTGCAAAATCGATATACTTTTTTCCATCCGTATCAAAAAGATGAACGTCCTCACCCTTTTCGAATACTATCTGATATCTGTTGTAAGTGTGAAGCAGATCCTTCTCGGCTTCATCTATGTATTCCCGTTTATTCATTGCTATATTTCATCTCCGTGTCATCTAAAATAGCTGTTCCGATTCCTTTGTTTGTAAAAATCTCAAGCAAAAGGCAATGTGCCACTCTTCCGTCTAAGATATGGACTCTGGAAACGCCCTGTTCTATAGCTTCTATACAATTGTTGAGCTTTGGAAGCATTCCTCCACCGATAAATCCGGTGCCTATAAGATCTCTTGCCTCGGAAACCGTAAGTTCCGAAATAAGTGAATCAGGATCAGATGTATCTCTCAAAACTCCCTTGATGTCTGTAAGGAAAGCAAGCTTCTCGGCATTCACGGCCTTAGCTATTGCGCATGCCGCATCATCAGCGTTTATGTTGTAGGTCTGATATTTGTCATCCATTCCTATAGGACAAACAATCGGAATAAAATCTTTTTCAAGCAAATCAAACAAAATCTTCGGATTTACTTCCGTAACTTCTCCTACAAAGCCGATGTCCTCGCCGTTAGAAAGCTTTTTCTCAACCTTTAAAAGGCCGGCATCCTTTCCACTGATACCAACGGCGCTTACTCCAATCTCCTCGACCATCTGAACAAGTGATTTATTTACTTTATTCAAAACCATCTCGGCAACTTCCATGGTTTCAAGGTCTGTCTTTCTTAGTCCGTTTACAAAAACAGGCTCCATTCCGACTTTACCTACCCAACGGCTGATTTCCTTTCCTCCGCCATGTACAATTATCGGTTTGAATCCAACAAGCTTTAAAAGCGATACATCCTGAATAACCTGCTTTTTCAAGGTTTCATCAACCATTGCAGAACCGCCGTATTTTACAACGATGATTTTGCGGTTAAATCTCTGAATATAAGGCAGTGCCTCAATAAGAACAGCAGCCTTTTCCAGAATCTTGTTCATTTCATTGTCGTTCATACTTTTTCCTCTTCTCTCTAAAATCATTAATCAACAATATGATTTGTAATCGGCATTATGATCTGTAATCAGCATTTATTTTGACGTAATCGTATGTGAGATCGCATCCCCATGCTGTGGCTTTGCTGTCCCCCTCATGCATATCGACGTAAACCGTTACTGCATCGGTCTTCATAATATTTACAGCCTCATCCTCATCGAAGACAACCGGATTTCCTTTATCAAATACTTTGATTTTTCCGTTTTTGCTCTCAAAGAAAAGCTCCACATCATTCTGATCAAACTTTGCTCCCGAATATCCCATGGCACATAAGAATCTTCCGAAATTGGCATCGCATCCAAAGATAGCGGCCTTTGAAAGGTTTGAAGATACAATGGCTCTTGAAAGTGTTTTTGCATCTTCCTTAGACTTTGCGTTCACAACCTTTGCTTCAAAAAGTTTTGTAGCGCCCTCGCCATCGGCAGCCATTTTCTTTGCCAGGGTTTCGTTTACATAATGCAGTGCCTCACAGAAATCTTTGAAAGCATCATTCTCGCTGTCAATCTTCTCGTTTTCGGCGAGTCCATTTGCAAGAACAATCAGTGTGTCATTTGTGGAGGTGTCTCCGTCGACAGTAATCATGTTGTATGTATCTTTGACATCACTCTTCAATGCTTTATCAAGCATCTCCTTTGAGATGTTTGCATCTGTTGTAATAAAAGAAAGCATCGTGCACATATTTGGATGAATCATTCCGGCGCCCTTGCACATACCTCCCACCGTCACTGTTTTGCCATTTACCTCAAATGTAACGGCAACTTCCTTTTCCTTTGTATCGGTCGTCATTATTGCAAGTGCAGCCTTGTGTCCGGCCTCTGTGGTATCTGAAAGCTTTTCTGAAAGGCTCTTTACCCCGGCGCAGATTCTGTCGATTGGAAGCTGCATTCCGATTACTCCGGTCGATGCCACAAGCACTGCTTCCTTTGGAATTCCCAGTGTCTCACCGGTACAGTCTGCTGTCTTGTCGCAGTAGCTCATTCCTTCCTCACCGGTACAGGCATTTGCGATTCCCGCATTCACAACAACAGCCTGTGCGAAATCCGATGTCTCGACTATGTTTTTATCCCATATTACAGGAGCTGCTTTCACAACATTTGATGTAAAACATCCTGATACAACACATGGCTCTTTGCTGTAAATCATGGCCATATCGGTTCTTTCTTTATACTTAATTCCCGCTGCAGTATCAGCTGCGCTAAAACCTTTTGCCTCTGTAACTCCGCCTGAAATAACCTTCATTTCCTTCCTTCTTTCTTGCATTAAAGCAGTTTATTCAGTAAATCATTATTGATTGAACTGTGTTATGTTTTTCATTCAACCAAAAACATCATTGGTTAAACTGTGTGATGTTCTGCTCATTCAACGAAAGCTCGTAGTAGTTGAAATCGTCTCTGTAGGTCCAGCCCACACCTTTCCAAAACAGGTTTCCGACTTCATTATTTTTAAAAGCAACCAAAGTCACTTTACTGATCTTTTCCTTTTTTAATTCCTGCATTGCATACGACACCATTGCTCTGCCAATGCCGTGTTGTCTTAGTTCTTCTTTAACGCACACGTGATAGAAGCATCCATGCCTTCCATCGTGTCCGCAAAGAATGGAGCCCACTATCTTTCCATCCACGGTGGCAACTATGCTGGTTGTAGGATTTCTTCTTATAAATCTCTCAACATATTCTTTGGAGTCGTCAAGACTTCTTATTCCAAATCCGTGAATTGTCATCCACAACTCATGAACTTCATCTATATCATCTATAGTCATTTCCCTTACATTCAAGTTTAATTCCGACATGTCGGGCATCCTTTCTGCGTTGCATTTTTATTACTTGCATTTGCTTTTGCGACATTACGTACACAGATTTAATGTTCTGTCGGAAGATGCACTCCGACGTTATTAATCATATTACATTTATAAGTGTACGTAAAGTATAAAGCTTCATTTTTCGCGTCTTATTGTTGCATAATTATACATATTGGTAAACAACAAATCAAGTATTATTTCTATGTATTTTCATATTAATTGAATTTTTATTTTTTTATAATGTATAATTTTGCGCTTGCGTTATCAAAAAATGTGTTGTATATTTTATTCGTTGTTACTACATAAAAGAAAGGAACAAACGATATGAAAGAAAAGGTTGTATTGGCATACTCAGGTGGACTTGACACCACAGCCATCATTCCATGGCTTAAAGAAACTTATGATTACGATGTTATTTGTTGCTGTGTTGACTGCGGTCAGGAAGAAGAGCTCGACGGACTTGACGAAAGAGCAAGACTCTCAGGCGCCAGCAAGCTTTATATAGAAGATATCTGCGATGAATTTGCAGAGGATTACATTCTCCCATGCGTTCAGGCAGGTGCCGTATACGAGAACAAATATCTTCTCGGAACTTCAATGGCAAGACCGGGAATTGCAAAGAAACTCGTTGAAATTGCAAGAAAAGAAAACGCTGTTGCTATATGCCACGGAGCTACAGGAAAAGGAAACGACCAGATACGTTTTGAGCTTGGAATCAAGGCTCTTGCTCCTGATATCAAGGTTATCGCTCCATGGCGTCAGGACAACTGGAACATGGATTCAAGAGAAGACGAAATCGCTTACTGTAAAGCTCACGGAATCGATCTTCCATTCTCTACAGACAAGAGCTACAGCCGTGACAGAAACCTTTGGCACATAAGCCATGAGGGACTTGAGCTTGAAGATCCTTCACAGGAGCCAAATTACGACCACGTACTTGTATTATCTGTTACTCCTGAAAAAGCACCGGATGAACCTGAATACGTTACAATGACTTTCGAAAAGGGTGTTCCTAAGACAGTAAACGGAAAAGCCATGAAGGTTGCAGATATAATCAGAGAGCTCAACCGTCTCGGCGGAAAGCACGGAATCGGCATCATCGATATCGTAGAAAACCGTGTAGTTGGAATGAAATCCCGTGGAGTATATGAGACTCCTGGAGGAACTATTCTTCTCGAAGCTCAGAAGCAGCTCGAAGAACTCGTTTTAGACAGAGCTACCATGGAAGAGAAAAAGAAAGTCGGTGCAAAGCTTTCTCAGGTAGTTTACGAAGGAAAATGGTTCACACCACTCTGCGATGCCTTAAGAGCATTTGTTGCTTCAACTCAGGAATACGTTACAGGTGAAGTAAAATTCAAACTCTACAAAGGAAACATCATTAAAGCCGGAACTACATCGCCATACTCTCTCTATTCAGAGTCTTTGGCAAGCTTCACAACAGGTGATCAGTATGATCATCATGATGCAGATGGATTTATAACCCTCTTTGGACTTCCACTGAAGGTAAGAGCTCAGATGCTGCAGAACACCAACAAAAACATGAAATAGATTCCACTACATGGTGCAAGATTAAACAAATATGTCTTACGGACGCTTTCGCTCCGCCTCGGACGTAGCGGACACGTAATACAAATAAGGCAGCCCCTCTGCGTGCTCGTAAACGGCACACGAGAGACTGCCTTATCTGCATAAGTGCCGACGTCCTCCAAGGCCGTCAGACATACATGAATAACTTGCACCTATTCAGTTTGTGCTATTCCTTGTATTTTATTATGTATTCTTTTCATCTGCGTCTAACCTTAAACGTAAATAAGTGCAGATTATGCGTTTATGTCTAATGGCCTTGGAAGACGTCGGCACTTATATAGAAAGACCGCCCTCATGTGACGTTTACGATCACAACGAGGGCGGTCTTTTGATATTATGTGCCGTTACGTCTGAGGCGGAGCGAAAGCGCCCATTAGACATAATGTATAATCTGCACTCAAAAAGTTCTGTATGAAAAGAAAAATCCTACACCTGATTCTTCGCAGCGTTGACTTCCTCAAGAACCTTATCTTTGAGTTCCAATGCTCTGTCCTTAAGTCGACTGTTCGTAGTCTTTGATGTAATAACATCGCTTAAGAATCTTGCTGCATGTGTGTAATCCTTAATCTCGGTTCCAAGACATGCAAGCAAATACTCCAATGTATTTGAATCCATTCCGCAAATCGGAAGCGGTTCTTCTGCCATAGCCTTTTGGAATCCCTCGTAAGCTTCCTTGGCGAAATCACGCATCTCGGTTGTAAGTCTGTCTATCTCGAGGAAATCAGAATATCCTGCTTCCTTTACTTCCTGAATGTGATCTCTGTAAAGCCAATATGTCTTAAGACATGTGTATGCTCTCTCACTTGTCTTTCCACGCTTAACAACGGCATTGTAAAGAGCAAGCTTTGTTCTCATGATTGCTGTCGTGTAATCATATGTCTCAGGTAAAAGTGTATCCTGGGACTTGAAACTTCTTCCGATATTCTCTCTGACAAGCTGTATCTGTCCTTTTGTGAGGCCTGTAAAATACTCTGTAAGAGCTGTATATCCACAATGAGGGCATGAAGTCACATGATACTTAAGGGTATCAATGTTGTGAAAACGCGGTCTCAAGTCATAATCAGGCTCCGAACGTCTAAGCTTTGCATTTCTGACAACGAAAGTCTTAAACTTCTTGCCACATACCGTACAGGTGATGTCTTTCTGAAGAAGATAATCCTTTTCTTCTGTAAAAGTAGGCTTCCTGGCTGCTTTTTCAGCTTCTTCCTTCTTCTTCTGTTCAAGAAGCTCTTTTTCTCTTTCAGCTTCTCCGTTGTCATATATATTCTGCTGTTTCTTTGTATTAACTCCAAATGCCTCAAGGCCTGAAAAAATACTCATTTAATGCTCCCTTTAATCTATGTGTTACTGATTGTTGGCAGGTAATTTATAAGAACTCTTCAGAGATACTATCCTGTTGAATACAAGATGGTCATCTGTTGTATCCTTTGGATCCACCGCGAAGAACCCCTGACGTACAAACTGGAAACTGTCATATGGCTTTGCCTTAAGGATTTCCGGCTCTATCATACAGTTTTCCAATACTGTTTTTGAATTAGGATTCAAATTGAGGCTACCGTCCTCATTGTACACGCCTAATTCCTCATTTACAATATTTTCATAGAGTCTGACTGTTGCTTTTACAGCATAAGGTGCAGGTACCCAATGAATAGTTCCCTTAACCTTTCTTCCGTCAGGACTGTTTCCGCCCTTTGTCTCAGGATCATATGTACAGTGAATTACGGTAACGTTTCCGTTCTCATCTTCCTCAAAGCTTGTACATGTCACATAATATGCCTGCATGAGACGAACTTCGTTTCCAGGATAAAGTCTGAAGTACTTCTTCGGAGGCTCCTTCATGAAGTCATCTCTTTCAATGTAAAGCTCTTTTGTAAACTTAACTGTGTGAGAACCGAGCTCCTCGTTTTCCATGTTGTTAACAACTGTGAGCTCTTCTTCCTGTCCTTCAGGATAGTTGTCTATAACAACCTTCACAGGATCAAGAACTGCCATGATACGGCTTCTCTTAAGCTTTAAGTCCTCTCTGATACAATACTCAAGCATTGCATAATCAACAGAAGCGTTGCTCTTTGAAATACCGCAAAGCTCAACAAATTTTCTGATAGACTCAGGTGTGAAACCTCTTCTTCTCAAAGCTGCGATTGAAACTAGTCTAGGATCGTCCCATCCGTCAACGATTTTATCTTCAACGAGCTTTTTGATATATCTCTTTCCTGTTACGACGTTTGTGAGATAAAGCTTTGCAAACTCAATCTGCTTTGGTGTGTCTTCAGGTGTCTTTTTGTAGCCTGCCTCGATAACAACCCAGTCGTAAAGTGGTCTGTGGTCCTCGAACTCAAGTGTACAGATAGAATGTGTGATTCCCTCTATAGCATCCTCGATAGGATGTGCAAAGTCATACATAGGATAGATGCACCATTTATCCTTTGTATTCTGGTGTGTCATGTGTGCAATACGGTAGATAACCGGATCTCTCATGTTGATATTAGGTGAAGCCATATCGATTCTGGCTCTCAATACTTTTGAACCGTCCTCGTATTTTCCGGCTTTCATATCCTCGAAAAGCTGTAAGTTTTCCTCAATGCTTCTCTTTGAATATGGATCCTCTTTTCCCGGCTCGGTAAGAGTTCCTCTGTACTCTCTTATCTCATCTGCAGAAAGGTCTGAAACATATGCCTTTCCGTTCTTGATAAGTCTTACAGCCGCCTCATACATATCGTCAAAATAGTTTGAAGCAAAGAAAATTGTGTCTCCGCAATCTGCTCCAAGCCACTCTACGTCGGCTTTGATGGACTCAACGAACTCTGTCTTTTCCTTTGTTGGGTTTGTATCGTCAAATCTCAAATTGAAAGTTCCGCCGTACTCCTCGGCAAGCCCCGAATTGAGAATGATTGATTTTGCGTGTCCGATGTGAAGATATCCGTTCGGTTCCGGCGGAAATCTGGTTTTAATGGCTCTTACGCGGCCTTCCTTTATATCATTATCGATGATGTTCTCGATAAAATTGCGTGATTCTCTCTCTTCACTTAACATATATGTAAATCTCCTCAAATGTAGTTTCCTTCAGCCATATTAAACAATATGACATCAAGATATTATACATAGTAGAACCTTATAAAAGCAAGTCCAAAAATTGACACATTCTGGCGTCCCAAGTGTCGTTTTCTTTGTAGTGTTTGACAGCATTTTGACCTAAATCTTTCGCAAATGATTGATTTTCGTATAAATCATGCAGTTTTTGCATGAAATCGGAAATATCTGCCCTATCATACAGGCTCACGTTTTTACCGTCTGCAAAAGTCTCCGACACAACAGGGTTATCATCCGTCAAAACCGCGCAGCCTGCCGCCATCCCGGAAAACACGCGGTCATGAACTCCGCCGTGAAATTCGGGCGAAAGATTTACCAGTATCTTTGAATTTGCTATTGCGTTATAAGAGACTGAGAATCTCACATCTCCTATATATTTCACATTTTTTGCCTTCATCTTTTCCAAAGTGGACTCCCAACCGTTTCCAATGAGTGTTACCGGAAGCCCCGACTTGAAAAGCTCTTTGAAAAAGGCCTCTCTCCTTCTGTATCTGGCTAGTTTGTCTGCCATACAGATATTATTCATAAAGGTTGCAAAATCCGCATTTTCCTCATCCAATGCATTTTCCAACATGTATTTTCTTGCAATGTCTTCCTGCAATTCGTTTGGCAAGGACATGATAATATCCGCTATGTCAAAAATATACTTTTGATAAGGTTTCGGAAACTTTCTTATATCCTTAAATATGGACTCTTCGTCTGTCATGGTCGCCATGACCGTTATCTCATGTTTTCTGTCCTTAAAATCAGGAACACTCTCCGCTGTTTTTCCTGTAAGCGGAAGGTATGAAACACCTGCTATGTTTGAATAATTATCCCTGACATATTTTTCATGGCACCTGTCCACTGTGAGGACATGATAACCCTTCAACTTTTGAATAAGCCCCGGATGATGGTACATAGGATGATCCACAATATAATTAAAGAACGGCGCATCAAATCTGTCCAAATACAGACTTCCATCGTCGTTCTCCATTCTCGGCAAAAGCGAGTTGAAGTCGATAAGAGCTTCGTATCTTCCACCCTCTATCGACATCAATTCGTTTTCCCAGTCATCATCCAATTCTATAATTTCAGTCTCTCTGCCCAGGCGCTCCAGTGCCTCACTCATGCTTTTGATAAAAACAAGGTTCGACTCGTAGCAGAGCACCCGCGATGAAAATAATAAAATCATATCAGTCTCTCTTCATATGCTGATGTGTATAAATATGCTCAGAGCAGTACTCATAGTTTCCGTCACATTTTGAACAGAATCTGAATTCAAGATTCGGATCGTCAAGCTCTGTTCTGCCGCATATTGCGCATTTATGCTTTGTGATTCTTCCGTTTCCGCTTCCAGGGAATTTAACGACCTTAGGTCCTTCACCCGAAAACTGCCGTCTTCGCTTCACCGTCCTCGGATCTATCCTCTTCAAGTTTCTGGTGCTGAGGAAGAAAATAATGAAGTTCAAAAGCGACATAAGGATTGTAATCTTTCCGGTCATGTTTGAATTTATGAATGAGTAAACAACCATAAATCCGTAAAGAATAGCCATGTACTTCATCTTTACAGGAATTATGAAATAAAGCATAACCTGCATGTCCGGGAAACATGTTGCAAACGCAAGGAAAATCGCCAGATTTATGTAATATGTACTGATTCCGTAACCTGTGGAGATATATTTACCCTGCATTGCGTAAAATGCATAGAGTCCGAATGCTCCCAAGATGGTGAAAAAGATTCCGCCCCATATATAAAGGTTGAATCTGAAAACTCCCCAGGTTCTCTCAAGCGCCATTCCCAGCTGGTAATACAAGAACATCATTATAAGCATAAATAAAAGACTTGAACTATGAGGTATCATTACCCACGTAATAAGTCTCCATATCTGAAAATTATTTATAATATAATGAGGCTCAAGCGTCATAAGTGCGAGCGCCGAAGGCATTATCAGATTAATGACATATCCTATGGCCTGTCCGCCTATAAGATAAGTAATAAGATTCGGCACGGCATATCTGCCGAATTTTCTCTCAAGTTTATTTATAAAATTCATCAAATGTTCCTCTTTCCGACAGATATTTTTGTAAGAAATGTCCATTGCCGATTTTTAAGTAATTTCAGCAGTTGTTTAATCTGTCAAAACTCATGCCGTAATTATAATTTTTCAAAAGACATTTTGTCAACAAACCCCATATTACGTAAATGTAAATTATCTATAAAGTGCCCTCTTTTCATTTTTTTTTTAAAAAAAACTGTAATATAATACCACCGTTTGTATTAAAAGCATAATAATAATGAATTATCTTTTTAGGAAGGTGTATTTTTAATGAATAACGAAACACTGAAATTGGGAATTGATATTGGTTCAACCACTGTAAAAGTGGCGCTTTTGGACAGCGATAACAATATCCTTTTCTCTGATTATGAAAGACATTTTGCAAATATAAGAGAGACTCTCCAGGGTCTCGTGGAAAAAGCAAAAGGCATTGCGGGAAACGTGACGGTTCATCCGGTCATTACAGGTTCCGGCGGACTTGCGCTTGCAAAGCATCTTGATATTCCTTTTGTACAGGAGGTTGTAGCTGTTTCAACCTCTCTTTCTTCGCTTGCTCCAAAGACAGATGTTGCCATTGAGCTCGGTGGTGAGGATGCAAAGATTATCTACTTTGAAAACGGAAACGTTGAGCAGAGAATGAACGGTATTTGTGCCGGAGGAACGGGTTCCTTCATCGACCAGATGGCTTCTCTCATTCAGACCGATGCTTCAGGACTTAACGAGTATGCGAAAAACTACAAGGCGCTCTACCCTATAGCTGCACGTTGCGGTGTTTTCGCAAAAACAGATATTCAGCCTCTTATCAACGAAGGTGCTACAAGAGAGGACCTTTCGGCTTCTATTTTCCAGGCGGTTGTAAACCAGACCATAAGCGGACTTGCCTGCGGAAAACCAATCCGTGGTCATGTTGCATTCTTAGGTGGACCACTCCACTTTTTGTCTGAGCTTAAAGAAGCCTTCATCAGAACATTAAAACTCGATGACGAGCACATCATAGCACCTGAGAACTCACATCTCTTCGCTGCTATCGGTGCCGGACTCAATTACAAAGAGGAATCATCCACAGCCCTCGATGCCCTTATCGAAAAGCTCTCCGGAGATTTGAAACTTGAATTTGAGGTAGCTCGTCTTGAGCCGCTTTTCAAAGATAAAGAAGAATACAACAAGTTCACAAAGAGACATAACGGTCACAACATTGAGACCGCAGAGCTCAAGGATTATCACGGAAACTGCTATCTCGGAATCGACGCCGGTTCCACAACCACAAAGATAGCTCTCGTTTCAGAGGACGGAAAGCTTCTCTATTCGTTCTACAGCAACAATAACGGAAGTCCTTTGACCACAGCTATCGGCGCTTTGAAAGAGATTTACCGCGATCTTCCTTCCGACGCTAAAATCGCACATTCATGTTCTACCGGTTACGGAGAGGCACTCCTCAAATCCGCTCTCATGCTTGATGAAGGCGAAGTTGAGACTGTGGCTCACTATTATGCTGCCCGCTTCTTCAATCCAAAGGTAGACTGTATCCTTGACATCGGTGGTCAGGATATGAAGTGCATGAAGATCAAGAACAACACTATCGATTCTGTTCAGCTCAACGAAGCATGTTCATCAGGATGCGGTTCTTTCATTGAAACATTTGCAAAATCACTCAACTACTCTGTTCAGGATTTCGCTAAAGAGGCTCTTTTTGCAGAGCATCCTATCGATCTCGGAACAAGATGTACTGTTTTCATGAACTCAAAAGTAAAGCAAGCTCAGAAGGAAGGTGCTTCCGTAGCAGATATTTCTTCAGGTCTTGCCTACTCTGTAATAAAGAACGCCCTCTTTAAGGTTATCAAGCTCTCAGACGCTTCAGACCTCGGAAAACACATTGTCGTTCAGGGTGGTACATTCTACAACGACGCTGTTTTAAGAAGTCTTGAAAAGATAGCCGGTGTTCACGTTGTGCGTCCTGATATCGCAGGTATCATGGGTGCTTTCTGTGCCGCTCTTATAGCTAGGGAGCGCTATGAGGATAACCCTGAGACCACAACTTTGGGACTCAACGAGATAAGCGAGCTCACTTTTGAAACAAAGCTCACAAGATGTCAGGGTTGCAACAACCACTGTCTTCTTACTATAAACAGATTTTCAAACAACAGATCTTTCATCACAGGTAACCGTTGTGAGAAAGGTCTCGGAAAAGAAAAGAACAAAGAGAATGTTCCAAACATGTTTGAGTTTAAGAACAAGCTTCTCTTTGACTACGAACCACTCTCAGACAAGGAAGCTGTACGCGGAACAGTAGGTATTCCAAGAGTACTCAATTTTTATGAGAATTATCCTTTCTGGGCTACATTCTTCAAGAACCTGGGATACAAAGTAATCCTCTCTCCATTCTCAAACAGAGACATCTATGAGATGGGTATTGAGAGTATTCCTAGTGAGTCGGAATGTTACCCTGCAAAGCTTGCTCACGGACATGTGGCATGGCTTATAAAGCAGAATCCGGACTTCATCTTCTACCCTTGTATTCCTTACGAGCGTGTGGAGTTTGAAGATGCGACAAACCATTTCAACTGTCCTATCGTCACTTCATATGCTGAGAACATAAAGAACAACGTGGATGAAATCACAACCGGAAAAGTAAGATTTTACAATCCGTTCATGTCATTTAAATCAACAGAGACCATCCTTCTTTCTCTTAAGAAGGTATTCTGCACCGATGAGTTCAATATTCCTGAAGACGAGCTGAAAAAAGCAATCGATTCTGCATGGAAAGAACTCAAAAAAGTCAGAAAGGCCGTTCGTGACAAGGGTGAAGAAATCCTCAAATACCTTGAGGACAACCACAAGAGAGGTATCGTTCTTGCCGGTCGTCCATACCACCTTGATCCGGAAATCAACCACGGTATACCTGACCTTATCAACTCTTACGGTATGGCTGTACTTACAGAGGACTCTATCTCACACCTCACAGGTGTTGACAGACCTCTCATTGTTCTTGACCAGTGGATGTACCACTCAAGACTTTACACTGCAGCAAACTTTGTTAAGCAGAGAAACGATCTCGACATGATTCAGCTCAACTCCTTCGGATGCGGAGTTGACGCCGTAACAACAGATAACGTAAACGATATTTTAAGTAACTCAGGAAAAATTTATACCTGTCTTAAGATTGACGAGGTTAACAGCCTCGGAGCCGCAAGAATCAGAATTCGTTCACTTCTTGCCGCTATTCGCGTAAGAGAAAGACAGCACGTTGACGATAACAGAACTCTCGTTTCAACAGCGCATGACAGAGTAATCTTTACCGAGGAAATGAGAAAGAATTACACCATTCTCTGCCCTCAGATGTCACCTATACATTTTGACATCATCGCTCCTGCATTCAGAGCATCAGGCTACAACCTCGAACTTCTCAACAATGACGGACGCGAAGCTGTAGACGTTGGACTTAAATATGTAAACAACGATGCATGCTACCCTTCTCTCATGGTAGTCGGACAGATTATGGAAGCAGTGCTTTCAGGAAAATATGATATGAACAAAACCGCCGTTCTCATGACTCAGACCGGTGGCGGATGCCGTGCAAGTAACTACATCGGATTTATCAGACGTGCACTTGCAAAAGCAGGCTATCCTCAGGTTCCTGTTATTTCCTTAAGCATGGTCGGACTTGAGAAAAACCCCGGATTCAAGTTTACGTTCCAGCTTATCCAGCATGGTCTGTACGGACTCGAGTTCGGTGATATCTTCATGAGATGTCTCTACAGAACAAGACCTTACGAAGCAGTTGAAGGTTCCGCCAACGCTCTTCATGAGAAATGGAAAGCAAAATGTATTAAGTTTGTAACCCAGCCGGGTGTACTTTCACATAACAAGTTCAAGAAGATGTGCCGTCAGATAATCAGAGATTTCGACAAGCTTCCTATTCTTGACATAAAGAAACCTAGAGTCGGAGTTGTAGGAGAAATCCTTGTAAAATTCATGCCTGCGGCAAACAATTACCTTGTAGAACTTCTTGAAGCCGAGGGTGCCGAAGCTGTTGTACCGGACCTCACAGACTTCATCCTCTACAGCTGCTACAATACCAACTTTAAGGCTGATGAGCTCATGGAATCATCAAAACGTTCAAAGAGACTCAACAATCTTGGAATTTGGCTTTTCGAGTGGCTCAGAAGTGCTGCCAGAGACGAATTTGAAAAGAGTAGCCGTTTCGAAGCTCCGGCCAGAATCGAGGAGCTTGCAAAGATGGCCTCTCCTATCGTTTCAGAGGGAAATCAGACCGGTGAAGGATGGTTCCTCACAGGAGAGATGCTTGAGCTCATACATTCAGGCACACCAAACATCGTTTGTACACAGCCGTTTGCATGTCTGCCTAACCACATTGTAGGTAAGGGTGTTATCAAGGAACTCAGACGCGAGAATCCGGCAGCAAACATTGTTGCTATAGATTTTGACCCAGGTGCAAGTGAAGTAAACCAGCTGAACAGAATCAAGCTCATGCTTTCAACTGCTCAGAAAAATCTCAAAAAATAAACAGTTCTATTCTTACTCTTGAAATCAGAGTCAAATGATAGTAAATTTAAATGCAACTAAAGTACTAAAACTTAATAGTTATAATATAGAAAGGGTTACGGAATGAACCAGGATACGAGAAATGATTTAATCAATGCATTGGCCGGTGAGTTTAAAGGACATCCGGAGTTAAAACTTCACAAAGAAAACTACATAACTGATACCGGTGCAGTAGATTGTACAGCTATGGGCGTTCCTCTTGAAAATTTGAGGAAGACTAAAGCTGTTATCGAACAGCACGAAGAGAAATACATGAAGGATACAAACAATCCTATGGCATCACAGTATTTGATTCATTTAAGAATCGCAAAGAAGTGCGTAGAAGAGATTATCTCGCAGAAATTAAAAGCCTAAACTCTAAAGGAGCAATCTAAACGATTGCTCCTTTTTTATTGCCGTATGCTACTCTCTTCGTTGAATTATATACATGATCTCTGTAAAGAGCTTCTCATT
>JAILLZ010000067.1 GCA_024692885.1 Lachnospiraceae bacterium
GCGGATGTCTTTTTCTGCAACCTTAAGGATTTTAGAAAGATATTTGTCTTAAGACCAAGAGCAGGCTTACCCCAAGGTGTACAAGGGCCTGGGCGACCAACTGGTGCCTTACCTTCTCCACCTCCGTGTGGATGGTCGTTAGGGTTCATAACAGAACCACGAACTGTTGGGCGGATACCCATGTGTCTCTTACGACCTGCTTTACCGATCTTAACAAGGTTGTGGTCACCGTTTCCGATAACTCCAACTGTAGCACGGCAGTTGATAGGAACCATTCTCATTTCTCCTGAAGGAAGACGAAGTGTTGCGTACTTTCCTTCTTTAGCCATGAGCTGTGCAGCATTTCCTGCTGAACGAACAAGCTGTCCACCCTTTCCAGGAAGGAGCTCGATGTTGTGTACCTGTGTACCTACTGGAATGTTTGCAAGTGGAAGGCAGTTTCCAACCTTAACTTCTGCTGTCTCACCGTTCATAACGGTCATTCCGTCTGTAAGTCCTTCAGGTGCAAGGATATATGACTTTGTACCATCGGCATATGCGATAAGTGCAATGTTTGCTGTTCTGTTTGGATCATACTCGATTCCGATTACTGTTGCAGGAATTCCGTCCTTAGCATTTCTCTTGAAATCGATGATTCTGTATTTTCTTCTGCTTCCACCACCGTGATGTCTAACAGTGATTTTACCCTGGTTATTACGTCCGGCATTCTTCTTCAAAGAAACTGTAAGTGACTTCTCAGGAGTTGTCTTTGTAATCTCAGAAAAATCAGACCCGGTCATGTTTCTTCTGGAAGGTGTATATGGGTTATATGTCTTAATTCCCATTTTGTTTCTCCTTTCGATATTTTACTTATCGTGCCATCTCTGACACATAATCTATGGTGCTCATTTGGCACCCTGCATCTTAAAGACCGCTGAAGATCTCGATATCAGCGCTGTCAGCTGTAAGCTGAACGATTGCTTTCTTCTTCTTTGCTGTCTTTCCAACGACCATTCCTCTTCTTTTCTTCTTGCCGTCGATGTTCATTGTGTTTACGGACTCAACCTTTGCTCCGTCGAACATTTTCTCAACAGCTTCTTTGATCATGGTCTTATTTGCTTCCGGATGAACATAGAATGTGTACTTCTTCTCAGCCATTGCATTCATGCTCTTCTCAGTGATTACCGGTTTGAGGATTACGTCATAGTACTGTACGTTTGCCATTATGCATACACCTCCTCGATAGTCTTCACAGCAGACTTAGTAACAACTACTGTGTTGTATTTAAGGATGTCAAATACGTTGATTGTGCTTGTTGAAGCAGTCTTTACTGTTGGGATGTTAGCTGCAGACTTAACAACGTTGTTGTTGTCATCTACTACGATAAGTGCTTTCTCAACATTGAGATTCTTAAGAACCTCTGCTACTTTCTTTGTTTTGATCTCGTCGAGATCGAAGTTGTCTAATACTACAAGCTTGTTTTCTGCTACTGCATTTGTAAGTACAGACTTAAGAGCTGCTCTCTTCTCTTTCTTGTTGAGTTTGAAGGAGTAATCTCTTGGAACCGGTGCGAATACAACTCCACCACCTGTCCACTGTGGAGATCTTGTAGAACCCTGTCTTGCATGACCTGTTCCCTTCTGTCTCCAAGGTTTTCTTCCGCCACCGCTTACTTCAGAACGTGTCTTTGCTTTCTGAGTACCCTGACGGTTGTTTGCAAGCTGCTGAAGCACTGCCATGTGAACAAGATGCTCGTTTACTTCTACACCGAATACTGCATCGTTAAGTTCGAGGCTTTCTACTTCCTTGCCTTCCATATTATAAACAGATACGTTTGCCATCTGTGTGTCCTCCTTTCCCGATCAAATTACTTTCCTGCTTTTACTGTCTCTTTGATTGTTACAAGTGACTTCTTAGGTCCAGGAACTGCTCCCTTAACCAAAAGCAAGTTGTTCTCAGCGTCTACTCTTACAACTTCAAGATTCTGAACTGTAGACTTAACGCTTCCCATATGACCAGGCATTCCTTTTCCCTTGAATACACGGCTTGGTGAAGAACATGCACCGTTTGAACCCTGATGACGATGGAATTTAGAACCGTGAGCCATAGGTCCTCTGTGCTGTCCAAGTCTCTTAATAGCGCCCTGGAATCCTTTTCCCTTAGAGATTGCTGTTGCATCTACCTTATCGCCTTCAGCGAAGATGTCTGCCTTAATCTCCTGAGCAAGTGTGTACTCTTCGGCATTCTCGAAACGGAACTCTCTTACGAACTTCTTAGCTGAAACTCCAGCCTTTTCGAAGTGTCCCTTCTGAGCTTTGTTAACGCCATGTCTGTTTCTGATTTCTTTCTTTCCTGCAGCATCCTTAGATGTAACTTTTTCCTTAGCATCTACGAATCCTACCTGGATTGCGCTGTAACCGTCGTTCTCAACAGTCTTAACCTGAGTAACAACGCATGGTCCAGCCTGTAATACAGTAACCGGTACTAAAACACCGTCTGCATTGAAGATTTGAGTCATTCCGACTTTTGTTGCTAAAATAGCTTTCTTCATTACTTTACCTCCTGTTTTCTACAGCGGAACGCTTCATGCCCAAAACCTTGGGGTAGCGGAACCGTTCATCCTAGAACAGCAAATATAAGTGGTTGTCTAATACAAACTTCTATATTTAACCTTCCGGATTTAAACTTGTTTACTTAGGACTTATTTGTCCTTCATTTTGATATTGATCTGTACACCAGCCGGCATCTCAAGACGTGACAAAGCATCAACTGTCTTCTGGGTTGGGGTAACAATATCAATGAGTCTCTTGTGAGTTCTCTGCTCGAACTGCTCTCTTGAGTCTTTGTACTTATGTACGGCTCTTAAGATTGTGATGACCTCTTTCTTAGTAGGAAGTGGTACAGGTCCGCTCACCTGTGATCCGTTCTTCTTTACTGTCTCGATGATCTTCTTTGCAGATGCATCCACCAACTCATGGTCGTAAGCCTTTAATGTGATTCTCATTACCTGACTTGCCATAAAAAAAGTCGCCTCCTTTTCGCACTTTTTAATTCTAAGTACGACAAGCGGTGACTGTACACTTTTCCGTGTGTGTCATGCTGTGTGACTCACACGACTACCTCTGTAGTTACATATTCGTGATACAGTGACTTGTCGCCAGTTTCCTAACTTGACATTCGCTCCACGGAAAACCTGCCTGAAATCAAGCAGCAACCTCACGCTTCATAGCTATCATGTCACAGCACTTGGTATTATACATACCATTTCAAGTTTTTTCAAGTTTTTTTTTATTTTTTTTGAGGAGTCCCTCATTTTTAGGACATTTGTCCTGTTTTTATATTGCTTCCTTCATCTTTTTAACATATTTGCCTATATGTTGCGGTGCTGACGTATCGTACTCAGCCAAAATCTTTATAATTGCGGAACCGACTATAGCTCCGTCAGATACGGAAGCCATGGCTTTTGCCTGCTCAGGTGTCGATATTCCAAAACCAACCGCACATGGAATATCTGTGTTTCTTCTTATTAAAGTAACCATAGATTCAATATCTGTATTTATTTCGCTTCTCACGCCGGTCACGCCCAGACTTGAAACTACATATATAAATCCCTCGGCCTCTTTTGCTATCATCTCTATTCTGTCTTCCGAAGTCGGAGCTATGAGCGATATGAGGTCGACTCCGTTTGCTTTCATTATTTCTGCAAACTCTCCCTTCTCCTCAAATGGAAGATCCGGAAGGATGATACCGTCTATTCCCGTCTCTTTACATTTTGATGCAAACTTTTCTGCGCCGTATGAGAATACCACATTCACATAGGTCATGAAAACCATCGGCACTTTTACTACCTTTCTAAGTTCCTTCACAAATTCAAAGATGTCATCTGTGGTGATTCCGTTTTTTAACGCCCTGATATTTGCCTCCTGGATTACAGGTCCCTCAGCTGTCGGGTCAGAGAATGGTATTCCAAGCTCTATTAGGTCCGCTCCGTTTCGCTCCGCCTCGATGACAGCCTTCTTTGTGGTCTCAAGGTCCGGATCTCCGCAGGTGATAAATGGTATGAAGGCTTTTCCGTTTTTGAATGCTTCTTTTATATTACTCATAGATTTCTTCTCCTCTGTATCTTGCTATTGCCGCGCAGTCCTTGTCTCCTCTTCCGGAAACCGTCACCACCATTATCTGATCTTTTCCCATCTTCGGGGCTTCCTTTATTGCATATGCTATCGCGTGAGCTGACTCTATGGCAGGTATGATTCCCTCTGTTCTCGACAGATACTCAAATGCATTCACAGCCTCATCATCTGTAATAGGAACATACTCGGCTCTTCCCGTGTCATGCAGATTAGCGTGCTCCGGTCCAACTCCCGGGTAATCCAATCCCGCAGAGATTGAATATACCGGTGCAATCTGTCCGTACTCGTCCTGACAAAAATAAGATTTCATTCCGTGGAATATTCCAAGGCTTCCCGTAGTGATTGTGGCAGCTGTCTCAAATGTTTCTACTCCACGGCCTGCTGCCTCGCAACCTATAAGGCGCACTCCTTTGTCTTCTATAAAATTGTAAAATGTTCCGATAGCGTTTGAGCCACCGCCAACACACGCCACTACCGCATCCGGAAGTCTTCCTTCTATATTAAGTATCTCCTCTTTTATCTCCTTCGATATCACCGACTGAAAATCCCTCACCATTGTCGGGAAAGGATGCGGTCCCATTACCGATCCCAAGCAATAATGTGTGTCGCTTATTCTTGTTGTCCACTCCCTCATAGCCTCGGAGACTGCATCTTTTAATGTAGCTGTTCCTGTTTTTACCGGAACAACATCCGCCCCAAGCAATTTCATCCTGTATACATTCAGTGCCTGTCTTTTGGTATCTTCTTCTCCCATAAACACCACGCACTCCATCCCCATAAGTGCTGCAGCTGTTGCAGTCGCTACGCCGTGCTGTCCTGCACCTGTTTCCGCTATAAGTCTGGTCTTTCCCATCTTCTTAGCAAGAAGTGCTTGTCCCAAAACATTATTTATCTTGTGTGATCCTGTATGGTTCAAGTCCTCTCTCTTAAGATAAATCTTTGCTCCACCCAGATCTTCGCTCATCTTTTTTGCATGATACAAAAGGGATGGTCTTCCGGCATAGTTGTTTAAAAGATCCTTCAACTCCTCGTTGAATGCTTTATCTTCCTTATAATGATTGTATTCTCTCTCAAGTTCTATGACGGCGTTCATCAATGTCTCCGGTATGTACTGTCCGCCATGTATTCCAAATCTTCCTTTTTTATCACTCATGTTTTTTCCTCACATTTATATACGTATCGTTTTGTTTCCTTACTTATGCACATCGTTTTGTCACTTACAAGACTATTCGTGCTCTATTAAACCAATGTTGTGATTTGCTCCCTATGCTTTACGCGCATGCTCAACAAATTGACGAATTTTTTTGATATCCTTCTTCCCATCTGTCTCAATCCCGGAACTCACGTCCACGCCGTAAGGATTCAACGTTTCAATTGCAGAACCTACGTTTTCCGGATTTAATCCTCCCGCCAGGATGAACGGTCTCTCAACTTCCTTAAGCAGTTCCCAGTTGAATGTCATTCCGCTTCCCGTTCCCGAATCAAAGAGGAGCATGTCCGCCGGGAATTTTTCAGTCTTTTGCATATCAAAGGGTTCCTTAAATGCTTTTATAATGAAAGCATCCGTCTTTTTCTTAAGGCTACTTATGTATTCCTCATCCTCTGAGCCGTGGAGTTGGACGCAATCTATAATCTTTTCATCCAGAAGTTTTAATATGTTTTCCTGCGCTTCATCCACAAAGACTCCAACTGCCTTCACATCAGGACTAAGCCTTTCCTTTAACTCTTTAGCATCTTCCGGGCTGATGTACCGCTTGCTGGATTTCACAAACACAAATCCCATGTATTCCGGTTTTATTTCGTTTATGACATCAATCTCTTCCGGCTTTCTGATGCCGCATAATTTTACTCTTACCATCCTTTTTTAACTTATCTATCTTCTCCGCCTGGTTTGTTTACAAAACAAGTTCAAAACAGTTCTTTCATTATCTTTTTCACTTGGTTACAGTTTAGACTTTAGTTCAGCCAGCTTCGCGGTTTTATCATCTGCTCTCATAAGGGTCTCTCCTATAAGAACCGCGTCGGCCCCAATCTCGTTGAGCGTCTTTATGTCATCAGCATCTTTCACTCCGCTCTCCGATACGTATATCACATTTTCGGGAATGAGCTTTCTCAATCGTCTGCTGTTGTTTACATCCACAGTGAAGTCTTTTAGATTGCGGTTATTCACTCCGATGATTCTTGCCCCAACTTTTATGGCAGATTCTATTTCTTTTTCATCGTGAGCCTCAACCAACGCTGACAGTCCAAGTTCATCACAGATTCCGATGTATTCCTTCAGCTGCTCTTCCGTGAGGATGGCACATATCAGAAGCACCGCTGAAGCTCCCAAGAGCTTTGCCTCATATATCATGTACTCATCCACAGTGAAATCTTTTCGGATGCAGGGCGTCTTTACCGTCTGCGTTATCTCCCTTAGATACTCGTCTCTTCCCAGAAACCAATGCGGTTCTGTGAGAACGGATATGCAATCTGCTCCTGCTGCCTCGTATTCTTTTGCTATTTTCAGATAATCAAAGTTCTCTGCGATGAGCCCCTTTGACGGGGATGCTTTCTTGCACTCGCAGATGAATGACATTCCATCTTTTTTCAGAGCTTTTTCAAATTTGAAATCGCCTTTTAGAAGAGCGTAGGCTTTTTCTTTTATCGCGTCGGTAGGAAGTTCTTTCTTTCGTTCCGCTACCCTCTCCCTTGTTTTTTCTGCTATTTCATCAAGTATGGTCACAGCTTTTAATCCTCCGGTCTGTTGCTAACCTTTATAAATGCTTCCAATGTAGCCAGTGCTTTCTTTGAGTCGATGATGTCTTCAGCCAAAAGGATTCCGTCCTTCATGGACTTTGCCTTTCCTCCGATGAAAAGTGATGCTCCTGCGTTCATGAGAACCGCATCTCTCTTGCAGCCTTTTTCTCCGTTTAAGATATCCAAGGTTATCTTTGCGTTATCCTTTGGATCTCCACCCTTTAAATCTTCCTTGCTGCATCTCTTGAATCCGAAATCCTCAGGAGCTATTTCGTAGGATTTATACCATCCCTCCTTGAACTCACATACCGCAGTCGGAGCACTCATTGAGATTTCATCCAGCTTGTCTTTTCCGTAAACAACCATTCCTCTCTCAACTCCAAGTTCCATAAGTACCTGCGCCAATGGATTTACCAGATATTCATCATATACTCCGAGAAGCTGCATCTTCGGAGAAGAAGGGTTTGTGAGAGGTCCTAAAATATTGAACACTGTTCTGAATCCCAGTTCTTTTCTGATAGGTCCCACGTATTTCATGGATGTGTGATATTTCTGTGCAAAGAAGAAACACATTCCAACTTCATTTAAGAGTTCTACGCATCTCTTTGGGCTCTGTGAGATATTTACTCCCAATGCTTCGAGGCAATCAGCTGTTCCGCATTTTGATGATGCTGCTCTGTTTCCGTGCTTAGCCACTTTCATTCCGCCTGCTGCCGCAACAAGTCCCGCTGTTGTCGAGATGTTGAAGCTTCCCGCATTGTCACCACCGGTTCCGACGATTTCAAACACATCCATTCCTGTGTCAACCTTGGTGGCGTTGTCTCTCATGGCTGCGGCACAACCTGCTATCTCATCCTTTGTCTCAGCCTTGGCACTCTTCGTCGAAAGAGCTGAAAGAAATGCCGCATTCTGTGTCGGTGTTGTCTCGCCTCGCATGATCTCGTTTATAACTGTGTATGCCTCGTCGTATGTGAGATCCTCCTTGCTAACGATTTTTGCTATTGCCTCTCTTATCATTTCCCTAACCTCCGTTTTCCTTTATATTTTTTCTATTACTTGTTTTTAACTATCTTTGGATTTCAGTGCATCTACGTTAAACCAATTATGATTATTGAATTAATTCTCACAACAATCTTTTTGTAGTTTGTTATTTCAATTCATCCGCTTTGTATTAAAGGTCTATGAAATTTGCAAGCATTTTTCTTCCCTCGTCTGTCATGATGGATTCGGGATGAAACTGCACCCCATATATTGGCTTTGTCGCGTGTTTTACTGCCATCACTTCTCCGGTGTCTGCCTTGGCCGTTATGGCAAGCTCCTCCGGGATTGTCTTCTCGTTTGCCACCAGTGAGTGGTATCTAGCCACCTTAGTTTTCTTGCTGCACTCTTTAAATAGTGAACAGTCCGTATCCAATGTTACTTCCGACTGTTTTCCGTGATACAGCTTCGGCGCGTATGTTATCTCAGCTCCGTGCGCCATGCATATTGCCTGCATTCCCAAACAAACTCCTAAAATCGGGATGTGGTCACCTAGTTTTTGAATAACTTCAATTATATTTCCCGCATCTTCCGGTCGCCCCGGCCCCGGTGATATCACTATCTTGTCAGGCTTCATTTCTTCTATCTCAGCTATGCTTTTTTCATCATTTCTGATAACCGTGATATCCGGATTTATCTCACCCATCATCTGATAAAGGTTGTATGAGAAGCTGTCGTAATTGTCTATCAGCAAAATCATAATTCTTCCTCCGTATCTATCTTCAGTGCTTCAAGTGTTGCTCTTGCTTTGTTCATGCATTCCTCAAATTCCTTGTTTGGATCGGAGTCTGCGACAATTCCCGCTCCGCTTCTCACAAACACTGTCTTTCCCTTTTTGTAAACCAACCTTATTGCAATACAGGTATCCATGTTTCCTGTAAAATCGATGTAACCGATTGCTCCCCCGTAGATTCCCCTCTTATTGTTTTCCAGTTCATCTATTATCTGGCAGGCTCTTATTTTCGGTGCTCCGGAAAGTGTACCTGCGGGAAGCACTGCCTCTATAGCATCCAACGCATCCTTTTCCTCTTTTATCTCTCCCCTGACCGTTGAACCTATATGCATCACGTGTGAGAACCTTTCAATCTCATGCAGTTTTTCCACAACCACCGTTCCGAATTTGGATATTTTTCCGAGATCGTTTCTTCCAAGATCAACCAGCATGTTATGTTCAGCCAGTTCCTTTTCGTCTACCAAAAGTTCCTCCTCAAGTTTTTTGTCTTCCTCTTCTGTTTTCCCTCTTTTTCTTGTTCCGGCCAACGGGAAGGTTCTTAAGACTCCATCCTCCAGTTTTACCAATGTCTCCGGCGATGCTCCCGCAAATTCCACATCCGTCCCCTGGAAATAGAACATGTACGGCGAAGGGTTTATTGTTCGAAGAACTCTGTATGTGCTGAAAAGACTTCCCTCAAACGGTGCGCACATTCTGTTTGATAGGACAACCTGGAAAATATCTCCTTCAAAGATGTAATGCTTTACTTTTTCCACCATTTCGCAAAAGGTTTTCATGTCAAAAAGAGGTTTAACTTCACCGAGAAGCTTTCCTTTTTCTTCCCTCTTCTTTTCTCCCTTTGTAATTAGTCTTGCCATGTCTTTAAGTTCTGTAACAGCTCTGTTGTACTCGGTTTCAAGATAGGCAAGCTTTACATTCACTATGAGGATTATCTTTTGTCTTACGTTGTCAAACGCTATAACCTTGTCAAACAGCATCAAATCCACATCTTTGAAATCGTCCTTAGATGTTGTGGTTTTTTTCAAGATTGGTTCGGCGTATCTTATGTAATCGTATGAGAAATATCCGACGAATCCGCCTGTGAAAGATGGGAGGTTTTCGAACTTTGGACTCCTGTATTCCATCAACACTTTTCTTATATATTCAGATGGGCTTTTGGCTTGAACCGGTACGTTATCCACAAATATGTTTCCGTCAGTGCAAGTTATCTCCATCTTCGGGTTATATCCGAGGAACGAATACCGTCCCCATCGCTCATTTGCTGTAGCGGATTCAAGCATGTAGCAATGTGACGAAACATTTTTCAATACTCTCATGGTTTCTATCGGAGTGGTGAAATCCGAAAGAATTTCCATGCATACGGGAGCAATATTGTATTCACCCTCGCTTTTAAGTTGTCTTAAGGTCTCAATAGTTGGGTAGGTTTTCATCTCTCTTCTCCTGTTATTTTATTAAGATATAATGTTGAGTGCACTTCCAATCCGGTTTTTTATAAAATAAAAAGTCCCTGACAGAATTAATCTGTCAAGGACGAATATACTTTACTCGCGGTGCCACCTTGATTCACATATAGTATGTGCGCTTAGCGGAGTACCATCATACTCCCGGCAAATTACGTCTGCCTTCAACGTCGCAGAATACTCTGAATTATTTTTCATTCATTTGACTGCGCCCTCCGCGGTCCATTTGACAACTTGTTTCTCACCCGACTCTCAGCATCACGGGCTCTCTGTAAAGGCATCATTGCCGTTATCTCCGCTTCAACGGTTTGTTTTTTATTATTCAATTTCTCAAGTTTTTAACAGTTTAAAGTACTATCACAAAAAAGTCAACAACAATCTTAAATTTTTTTTAATTTTGCGGATAATTTTATTTCAACCAAAAAAACACGGAGGATTTCTCCTCCGTGTTTAAATATTACTCTTCTGTAGCGCCTACTGTCTCTTCTACGACTTCCTCTGTCTCAACCTCAGCTGATTCGAACTCTGCACCCTCGAGTGCTTCTTCGATCACTTCGTTGACATCGGAATCAAGATTTAAGTCTCTGTAACGCTTCATACCTGTACCTGCCGGGATAAGTTTTCCGATAAGTACGTTCTCTTTCAATCCGATAAGTGGATCGATTCTTCCCTTTATGGCAGCTTCTGTAAGAACCTTTGTGGTCTCCTGGAATGAGGCTGCTGAGAGGAATGAACTTGTAGCAAGTGAAGCCTTTGTGATTCCGAGAAGTGTCTGCTGACCTTCTGCAACCTCAAGACCTTCTGCCTCAAGTCTCTCGTTTGTATCTTCAAAGTCAAGTGTGTCTACAAGTGAACCCGGAAGATAATCTGAATCTCCGTTGTTCTCTATGCGGACCTTCTTGAGCATCTGACGTACGATAACCTCGATATGCTTATCGTTGATCTCAACACCCTGTAAGCGGTATACACGCTGAACTTCTCTGAGCATGTAATCCTGTTCCGCTCTGTCACCTTTAATCTTAAGAATATCATGTGGGTTTACAGATCCTTCTGTAAGCTCGTCACCTGCTTCAAGTACGGCTCCGTCAAGAACCTTGATTCTTGAACCGTAAGGAATGAGGTATGTCTTCTCATCTCCGTCTGCAGGATTTCTTACTACGATTTCACTTTTCTTCTTAGTATCCTTAATCTCTACGACACCAGGAATCTCTGTGATGATTGCAAGTCCCTTTGGTTTTCTTGCCTCGAAAATTTCCTCAACTCTAGGAAGACCCTGAGTGATATCGTTTCCGGCAACACCTCCGGTATGGAAAGTTCTCATGGTAAGCTGTGTACCAGGCTCTCCGATTGACTG